>JAILIY010000133.1 GCA_024695025.1 Acholeplasmatales bacterium | reverse complement strand
TGAATGTAATAAAGCATATGTTGAATTTTTAAAATATGAAGCACAATTATTTGATGATTGTTTAGATGTTATAAAATATCTATATAATAAATATGATTTGTATATTGCATCTAATGGTATGGGTGATGTTCAACAAAAAAGAATAGAACTTGCTGGTATAGATAAATTTTTTATTAAATCATATATAAGTCAAAATGTAGGGTTTAATAAACCAGACTTAGGCTTTTTTGAATATGTATTTAAAGATTTAAATGATGATAATAAAGATAATTATGTAATAATTGGTGATAGAATTGATTCAGATATATTAGGTGGAATTAATTCTAATATTCATACTATATTTGTTAATAGAAATATTATTAAAAGTGATATTAAGGCAGAATATGAAATAATATCACTTGACGAGATAAAGAATATATTGTAGTATTCTTTATTTAAATAAAGAATTATTATATAATAATAATGTTAAGGGTGATTTTTATGAAGGTTATTTTAGGCTTATCTGGTGGTGTTGATTCATCAGTTGCGTTAAAGCTATTAAAGGATCAAGGATATGATGTTGAGGCAATGTTTATGAGAAACTGGGACAGTGCCACAAATAATGATATATTAGGAAATCCTGATATTGATGATGAAGTGTGTCCACAAGAAAAAGATTATAAGGATGCAGAAGAAGTTGCCAAAGAACTTGGCGTAAAATTAAATAGAGTAGATTTTATTGAAGAATATTGGGATACTGTATTTAAATATTTTTTAGATGAATATAAAAAAGATAGAACTCCTAATCCAGATATTATGTGTAACAAATACATAAAATTTAATGCCTTCTTAAAACACGCAGAAAACTTAGGTGCTGATTATATAGCGATGGGTCATTACGCAAGAGTAAGACATGAAAAAGATAAGAGCTATTTACTTAGAGGAGTAGATTCTAATAAGGATCAGACTTATTTTTTATCACAAATATCTCAAGCTCAACTTAGAAAAAGCTTATTCCCAATTGGTCATTTAACTAAGCCTGAAGTAAGAGAAATTGCTAAAAAAGCTAATCTTTATACTGCAAATAAAAAAGATTCCACAGGAATCTGTTTTATAGGTGAAAGAAATTTCAAAAAGTTTTTACAAAATTATTTACCTTCAACGCCAGGTAATATTGTGACAATGGATGGTAAAGTACTTGGACGCCATGATGGATTGATGTATTACACAATAGGTCAAAGAAAAGGCTTAGGTATCGGTGGTAATAACGAATTTGAAAACGCAGCTTGGTTTGTCTGCGGCAAGAATTTAGAAAAAAATGAACTAATTGTAGGTCAAGGACATGATAGTTTTTATCTACTTTCAAATAATTGTTTCGCATCAAGCCTAAACTGGATTTGTGATAAACCAGAAGAAGGAAGAATTTATCAAGCTAAATTCAGATATAGACAAAAAGATGTAGATGTAAAAATAAAATATATTGACGATTCACATATGCAAGTATTTTATGATGATGTTAGAGCGGTAACTCCAGGACAAGCAGTTGTATTATATGATGGTGATGTATGTCTTGGTGGTGGTATTATAGATACTGTTTATTATAATGAAGAAAGAAGAATGTATTAGTGGATGATTTAAAAAAGACCATTACTGGTGAAATCACAAATTATATATTTGAATCTAGTGATTCAATGTATAAGGTTATCAAGGTTAAGCTTGATGATGATACTGAAATCACTGTAACAGGTTCTTTTCCACACCTTAATTTAGGTTTGATGTATGAATTTATTGGCTTTTTAAAGGAGACTAAATATGGAATTCAGTTTCAAGTTGAAGCCTACAGACAAAGTGATTCATTTACTAAAGAAGGGTTAATATCATATTTATCTAGTGATAGATTTTATGGTATAGGTACAAAGCTTGCAGAAGCGATAGTAGATAATATAGGTACTGATTGTATAAATAAAATAATTAAAGACCCTACTGTCTTAGAAAATATTAAAGGTTTGACTTCAGTTAAAAGACAAGTAATTGTTGAATCTATTAAAAATAATTATTTGGAGGAACAAACATTTATAGCTTTATATAGTTTTGGTCTTACTTCTAAAATGGTAGAAAAATTATATTCTATATATGGTATAAATGCCCATAATAAAGTAGAAGAAAATCCATATAGATTAATAGATGAGGTCGAAGGCTTTGGCTTTAAAAAGGCTGATAATTTAGCTTTATCTTTAGGCGTTAAAAGAGATAGTGAGCTTCGCGTTAAAGCATCTATTATGTATACAATCAACAATATTTGTTACAATTATGGATTCACATATTTAAAATTA
Organism: Acholeplasmatales bacterium; assembly: GCA_024695025.1. Taxonomy (GTDB): domain Bacteria; phylum Bacillota_I; class Bacilli_A; order Acholeplasmatales; family Anaeroplasmataceae; genus Anaeroplasma. Next base: position 23,683 of record JAILIY010000133.1, on the reverse strand, counting down.
AATCAATTGATTAATTCAACAAGGAATTTGTTGTGTGATGATTTAATAAAAGAGGATTATATAAATCATCTAATTGCAATTTTAATCGATGAGAAAAAATTAGTATCTGAAGACGATAGAATTTACCACTGCCAATTATATAATGCAGAAATTAGTGTAAAAGATAGACTTATAAGTATCTATGAAAATGATAATAAGCCTTATAAAAGAGCTGATATTATAAAATCACTTACTGAAGTTGAATCTAATTTAGATATTAAATACACAGACCATCAGAAAAACGCGATAATTAATTCTTTAGAGAATAAATTATCTATAATTACTGGTGGACCTGGTACTGGTAAATCAACAATAATTAAAGGTATACTACATACATATGCCAAATTAAATAAATTAGGTATATATGATGATGATATGGAATATAGAGTCTTGATGGTTGCCCCAACAGGACGTGCAGCTAAAAGAATGAATGAGGCTTCATCATTTAAGGCAACAACTATCCACAAGGCCTTAGGCTACAGTGGAGAAGAATTCCAATATTCTGAATATAAAAAATTGACACATAGATTAGTAATTGTAGATGAAGTATCTATGGTTGATATTAATTTGATGTCAAATTTACTTAAAGCATTAACTAATTCATGCCAATTAATATTAGTTGGTGATAAAGATCAACTTCCTGCCGTAGGTCCTGGTAATGTATTAAAGGATTTAATGAATACATATCTATTTAAAACTACAAGACTAAATCAAATAATGAGACAGGCATTTGATTCAAATATTATTAAATTATCTAGTCAAATTCTTTCAAAAAGAATAGATTATAGGTTATTTAGTGAAAGAAAAGAAATATTCTTTTATAAATGTGAACCTCAAGAATTATTTAATCAAATTTCTAAAATCTTAGATAATTATATTGAAAAAGGTGGAGATTTATTAAATGGTATTCAAATACTTATACCTTTATATAATGGTATAGGTGGAATCAATGAAATAAATCGTGAAATACAAAATAAATATAATTTAAGTGAAAAGAAATTAGTAAGAGACGGAAAAGTATTTAAACAAAACGACAAAGTATTACAACTTAAAAACGACAGTGAACTTGATATAATGAACGGTGATATAGGTAAAATAGTCGATATCATAAAAGAAGATGACAAAGAAGTAATGTATGTTGATTTTTATGGTAGAATGATTAAATATCCACTTGGTTCTATAGATAATTTAATGTTAGCTTACGCTATATCTATTCATAAATCACAAGGTTCTGAATTTGAAAATGTAATTATGCCTATCTTAAATAATTACAATATAATGTTAAAACCTAACATTATTTATACAGGTGTCACACGTGCTAAATCTAAACTGATAATTTTGGGTTCACCTGATGCCTTAAATTATGGAATAAAAGAAAAAGATAATGAAAGACAAACATCATTAGACTTTAGAATTAATATGTATGAAGGCAAAAATAACCTTAAAAGAATCAATGATAAAGATATTCCATTTGAATATTTTGGAGAATATGATATGGAAGGAATTACTCCATATTCATTTATGTAAATTAATATAATATAATTCTATTTTGGAAACATTTAATCCGAAATAGAATTTTTTTTGTTTATATTTATTGACAAATAAATAATTAGTAGTAAAATCAATTTGGAAATCATTTTCAAATTGGAGGTAAACTATGAGAGGCGAATATAAAACTAAAACAAAAGAGATAGTAAATAACGAAATTAAAGAAATCAAAAATGGTTTTACAATTAAAGAACTAAAGGAAAGACTAGATAAAAAGAATGTAAAAATAGGCCTAACAACACTTTATAGAGTCTTAGAAGATTTAGAATCAAAAGAAATTGTAAAAAAATATTATGATGATGAAAATATTGCCCATTTTAAATATTTAATTGATTGTCAAAGTGAAAGTCATTTCTATTTGAAATGCAACAGATGCAACAAAATAGTTCATATCGATTGTGACTGCATAAATGAATTTTATTCTCATGTTTTAAAAAAACATAAATTTAGTATTGAAACTTCTAATTTAATTATCCCAGGTATTTGTAATGATTGTAAAAGTTTTATTAAGTTATAGGAGTATAAAATGAAAAAAGCATTATTGTTATTCGCAGTATTATTTACTTGCGTATTGTCTTTAACTTCTTGTAAGAAGGATAAAGAATATCAAATTATATCAACTTGTTTTGCAGGATATGATTTTGCAAAAAATGTAGCAGGTGATGAAAAATCTTGTGGAATGTTACTAAACCCAGGAGAAGAATTACATGATTATTCACCAAGTATTTCTGATGTTGAATCAATTATCAATTCAGAAGTATTCATCTATATCGGTGGTGAAAGTGATGAAGAGTGGGTTGAACATGACATTTTACCAGAAATAAATACAAATAAAACAAAAGTAATCAACATGATGGAAGTAGTTGAACATCATGGTGGTAATACTTATGAAGAAGAAGAACCAGAATCAGCTGAACCAGAAGACCATACTAGCGAATCAACTTCTACATCATTAGCGTCAAAAGATATTTTAAATCATGAAGGTCATGACCACGAAGAAGGCGAATATGATGAACATATTTGGAATTCAATTACTAACGCAAAATTAATTATTGAAGAAATTGCAGAAGCATTAGCTGAAATAGATTCAGAAAACGCAAAAAATTATACAGAAAATAAAAATAATTATGTTGCAAAATTAAACGAAGTAGATAATAATATTAAAGAAGTTGTTAAAAATGCAACTATAAAGACTTTAATATTCGCTGATAGATTCCCATTATTATATTTTGTTAAAGAATATGGTCTAGAATATGACGCAGCTTTCAAGGGCTGTGATTCTAGTAAGGACGCTTCAACAACAACTATTGAAAAATTAATCAATAAGGTTATCAGCACAAATTCAAAAGTAATATTCGTAATTGAATTATCTGAAAGTAATATCGCAAACACAATCAAAAGCGAATGTAAGACTAAGGGTAAGGATGTTGAAATTAAAACATTCTACACAATGCATAATGTATCTAAATCTGATTATAAAAAAGGTACAACTTATGTAGATTTTATGAATCTTAATATTGAAAGTCTAAAGGTTGCGTTAAACTAAGAGGTGATTAAATTGTTATTTGAGGTAAAAGATTTGACCTTAGGTTACGAAAATGAAAATGTAATAGAAAATATATCTTTTACCGTAAATGACAAAGATTTTATCATTGTTGTTGGTAAAAATGGAGCAGGAAAAAGTACCCTTATTAAGGGTATTTTAGGCTTAATAAAGCCTAAAAGTGGTGAAATTATATTTGATAAATCTTTAAAGAAGAATTTAATTGGATATATGCCACAAGAAACAAAAGTATCTCCAAGCTTCCCAGCCTCAGTTTATGAAATAGTATTATCAGGTAGAATTAATAAAATGGGATTTAGACCATTTTATAATAAAGAAGATAAAAAAAAGGCAGACGATGCCTTAAAGATTTTAAATATATACAATATCAAAAATAAATCATTCAGTGATTTAAGTGGTGGACAAAGACAAAAGACTTTACTTGCCAGAAGCCTATGCGCCACTGATAAATTATTAATATTAGATGAACCATCTAATAATCTTGATAAATTATCAAGAGAAGAATTCTATTTATTGTTGATGAAATTAAATAAAGAATTAGGTATAAGTATTTTAATGATAAGCCACGATTCTGATTTAGATAAGGTTTTAGGTAATAAAATCTTAAGAATCAAGGATAAAGGCTTTGAATTTGAAGATAATATATCTGAAGATATGATGGAGGATTAGATTATGATAATGTTAACTGATTTAGCCAAAATTATGTCAAGAGATTATTTTCAAACTGCGCTAATTGTAGGTATTTGTATGTCCTTAAGTGCATCTTTACTTGGTGTATCTTTAGTATTAAAGAAGCATTCGATGATAGGTGATGGACTATCACATGTTGGCTTTGGCGCTGTAGCAGTTGCGGCATGTATGGGATGGGCACCACTTGCGTTTGCGATACCTGTTGTTATTGTGTCTTCGTTTTTAATATTATGGCTTGCAGAAAAGAGCAAGGTGTTTGGCGATAGTGCTATTGCGGTATTTTCTACACTCGCACTTGCTATAGGTTATGCAGCTATCGAAGTTGGAGAAGGAGTAACATTTAATGTAAGTGGTTATCTATACGGTAATATTTTAGGTGTAAGTGATACAGAAAAGATATTGAGTATTGTACTTGCAATAATAGTATCTATTGTATTTTTATTCTTATATCACAGAATATTTTCTGTAACATTTGATGTCACATTTTCAAAATCTACTGGTACACATACAAGTGCTATAAATATAACTATATCTATTTTGACATCACTTATGGTAGTTATAGGAATGAAATTAATAGGTGCGTTACTTATTACATCACTTATTATTTTCCCAACTCTTTCAGCCCGACAAATATTTAAAACATTTAAAAATGTTACAATATTTGCAGTGGCATCATCAATAGTAGGCTTTTTAATTGGCTTATTTATGGCTTGTTTAATAACAGGTATGCCAATTGGTTCAGCTATTGTATTTTCAAATTTTGGTATATGTGTAATATCATTTATAATTGGAAGATTTAAATTATTATATAAAAAGAATTAATCGAAGAAATGTTTCTTCGGTTTTTCTTCTATTAGGACATTTGGATCAATTTGAAAGTATTTTAATATTAGTGATAATTCAATAATTTTTGGCTCTAATTGGCCATTTTCTATTTTTGAATACTTAGATATACTAACACATAAATATGAAGCTATATCCTTTTGTAAAATATTTGATTCTAATCTTTTTTCTTTAATTAATTTTGCAAATTCTTGATAAGTCATATTAATCACCTCTTATAGTATACCAACAAAATATTTTTATTTAAACAAAATTATTTTTCTCAATTTTTGTCTCTTTAATTTATATAAATTAAATAATTTGTTTTTCGGTTGATATTAGTCATATATTTTGGTAAAATATATAAGATTGTAAAAGCATTTTGCTTTGGAGGAATGTTTTATGAAAAATATGAAATCTTATGAAATTAGACAAATGTGGTTAGATTTCTTTAAATCGAAAGGACATAGTGTAGAACCAAGTGCTTCATTAGTACCAGTTGATGACCCAACTTTACTTTGGACTAATGCCGGTGTTACTCCACTTAAAAAATATTTTGATGGTTCAATGAGACCTGAAAACCCAAGAATTACTAATGCTCAAAAATGTATTAGAACAAACGATATTGAAAATGTAGGTAAGACTGCAAGACACCATACATTTTTTGAAATGCTAGGTAATTTCTCTATCGGTAATTATTTTAAGGAAGAGGCAATACAGTTCGCTGTTGAATTATTATTCGATAAGAAGTGGTTTGGTTTTGACAAAGATAAATTATATATAACTCATTATACAAATGATTTAGATGCTAGAAATTTATGGATTAAAAATGGTATATCACCAGATCATTTAATTCCACTTGATGGAAATTTCTGGGAAATTGGTGAAGGCCCTTGTGGACCAGATACTGAAATGTTTTACGACAGAGGAGAAAAATATGATTCTCGTGGTAAAGAACTAATTGAAAAAGATATTGAAAATGATAGATTCATTGAAATTTGGAATATCGTATTCTCTCAATTCAATTCTAAAGAAGGAGTTAAAAGAGAGGACTATAAAGAATTACCATCTAAAAACATCGATACAGGATGTGGTCTTGAACGTCTATGTTGTGTAATGCAAGGTGTAGATACAAACTATGATACAGATTTATTCATGCCTATCATCAAGAAGACTGAAGAAATCTCTAAGGTTAAATACAATGGTCAAATGGCATTTAAGGTTATCGCTGACCATGTTAGAACTGTAACATTCGCAGTTGCTGATGGTGCTACTTTATCAAATGAAGGTAGAGGCTACGTATTAAGAAGAGTATTAAGAAGAGCTTCTAAATACGCAAAGAGCTTAGGTATTAATAAACCATTTATGGCTGAACTTGTCGATGTAGTTATCGATATAATGGATCCATTCTATCCATATTTACATGAAAAGAAGGCTATCGTTAAACAAATTATTTCAGCTGAAGAAGAAAAGTTCTTACAAACACTTGCTTCAGGTGAAAAGAGATTAGAATCAATCGTTTCACAAACAAAAGGCGATGTAATTTCAGGCGAGGATGCATTCGTATTATATGATACTTACGGATTCCCAATTGAACTTACAATAGAATATTGTGAAGAATTAAATAAGAAAGTTGATGTTGAAGGCTTTAAAAAATATCTTTTAGAACAAAAAGAAAGAGCAAGAAACGCAAGAAAAGATGAAGGCTCAATGAAGGGTCAAAATGAAGAATTCTTAAACTTCATTTTAGAATCTAAATTCTCAGGATATGAAACAACTAGTCAAAAATCAAAAGTAATTGCCATCTTCGGCAATGCAGTAGTTTTAGATGAAACTCCATTTTATGCATTCAGCGGTGGTCAATTATGTGATAAGGGTACATTAAATGATTCAAATGTAATTGATGTTGTTAAAATGCCTAACGGTCAACATTTACATGTACTTGATAAGAATCCATTTAAGGTTGGAGAACTTGTTGATGCCGTAGTTGACAAAGAATATAGAAATATGACAAGAAAGAATCACTCTGCTTGTCACTTACTTCAAGCATCACTTCAAAATGTATTAGGAAACCATGTTCATCAACAAGGTAGCCAAGTTTGTAGTGAATATTGTCGTTTTGACTTCAACAATTATCAATCTTTAACTGATGAAGAAATATTAAAGGTTGAAGATTTAGTTAACCAATATATCAAAGAAGCTCATATGGTAGATACAAAGGTACTTCCAATTGAAGAAGCTAAAAAATTAGGCGCTATGATGTTATTCTCTGAAAAATATGGAGATAAGGTCAGAGTAGTTGATATGGGTGTATCAAAAGAATTCTGTGCAGGTACACACGTGTATAACACAGTTGAAATTGAACAATTTGTAATTTCATCAATTGAATCAATCGGTTCAGGTGTATTCAGATGTATGGCTTATACATCAAATAATGCGATGGAGTTATTAAAAGAATCTCAAAAGAATATTTTAGAGACTTTAAATACTGCAATTTTAAAAGGCAACGACTTAGTTAAGAAAGCTAAGAGTGAAGGAATCGATATTACATATGATTATTATTTAAGACCAATCGATGTAGTTGGTTATAGATATGTCTTAGCTTTAAGAAAAGAAATCAATAGAGCTCAAGAAGCTTATAAGGCACTTGAAAAAGATTATAATCAAAAGAGAAGTCAAAATGCTTTAAAGAGCTTAGATGTATTTGATTCTAAGATTAAGAATAATAAATTATTTACAACTGTTGATATAACAGATTCTAATTTAATTAAGGACATGGCAACTGCCCTAAGAAACAATAAGAATTTAGATGTTGTTTTACTTGCCTCAGTCAACGGCGAAAAGGTAACATTCGTTTCAGCTTGTAAGGCTCCATATAATGCTTCAAATGTAGTAAAAGAAGCTTGTAAGATCTGTGGTGGTGGCGGTGGTGGTAAACCAGATATCGCCCAAGCTGGTGGTAAAGATCCATCTAAGGTAATGGAAGCTTTAGCCCATGTTGAGGAAGTTTTAAAATAATGAAATATTTAGGGCTAGATTTAGGAAGTAGAACACTAGGTGTTGCTATTAGTGATGAATTAGGTATGCTTGCACGTCCACTTGAAACATTAAGATTTAAAGATGACGATTATGAGACTGCTTATTTATATGTCATTGAAACATGTAAAAAAGAAAAAATAAAAGAAGTCGTATTAGGACTTCCTCGTCATATGAATGGTGATCAAGGTGTTCGTGCTCAAATATCATATGATTTTAAAGATAAAATCGAACAAAATTCTGATATCAAGGTTCATTTAGAAGATGAAAGAATGACTACTATTATTGTCGATAAAGCTATGATATCAGGCAACATGAGAAGAGAAAAAAGGAAAGAAAAAAAGGATGAAATGGCAGCTGTTGTAATTTTACAAAGCTTCCTTGACAGAAATTCTTTTAGGTAAACAATAATGGAAGATAGAACAATAACTTTAATCGACAATGAAGGTAAAGAAGTAGTATGTGATATTTTATTTACTTATCACTACGATAAGTTAAATAGAAATTATGTAGTATTTATGGATAGAGCTTCAAGAAATGTCAGCGCCTCAGAATATATTGAAGGCGAAGGCGGAAATGGTAAATTAAATCCAGTTCAAACTGACGAAGAATGGTCAATGCTTGAAGATTTATTAAATGATTATGTAGCACAAATGGACGGTGGTAAAAATGGAGGATCTTGTGGTAGCTGCGGATGCGAAGGCGGATGCGAAAGCTGTCAAGGCTGCGGAAGCTGCGACGAAGAATGTGATTGTCAAGACCAATAATCTATATTTAGATAATATAATTATTGATATGAAAGAATACGCTAATAAATATAAAGTACCAATCATCAAAGATGAAGGATTAATATTTATTAGAGATTTACTTAAAATCAAAAGACCTCTTAAAATACTTGAAATAGGTACGGCGATAGGCTATTCTGCAATTCAATTTCAAAATTCCTGTGACTGTGAAGTATATACAATAGAACGTGATGAGACTATGTATAATGAGGCAGTTAAAAATATTAAATTAGCTAATTTAAGTGATAAAATTCATTTAGTATTTGGCGATGCACTTGATATTGTAGAAGATTTTAAGGATATGAAATTTGACGTTATATTTATTGACGCTGCGAAAGCTCAATATCTTAAATTCTTTGTATTATATACAAAATATTTAAATGATAATGGTTTAGTAATATGTGATAATATGCTATTCCATGGTCTTGTTTTACAAGATAATTATGATGAATTATCAAAAAGCCTTAGAGGCTTAGTTAAAAAATTAGATGCATTTAGAGAATTTTTATTAGTTCATAGTGAATATGATACAACTATATATGATATAGGTGATGGAATTAGTGTATCTGTAAAAAAATAAGAAGGTGACTGTTTTGAGAATTCGTGGTCCTATCCATATGATAGAGCTTGATAATAAAGTAATCGGAATAAAAGTTAATAAAAAAATAGAGTTCTTTTACTTTCAAAATAGCCAAATGAATCTATTTAAGAAATATTTATATCAAGACAATTGGATTGAAATAGAATATCAAAATAAAAAAATAAGTAGAGGTAGATTTGAATGTTTTCCTGTCTCATTTATATACAAAATAGAGGCAATAGGAAGACGTGATCATATCGTATATTATGATAAATTATCTATCACATCTTCTTTATATGATTTTTTAGATAAATTAAATAACACAATGTTTTTAGATTTAGAAATGACTATGCCCGGATATCAATTTAAAGGTAAAGGTCAATTTAGAACAGAAGTGATTCAAGCAGGAATTATCATTTTAGATAAGGAAGGCAAGGAATTATATAAGTATTCTAAATATATTAAGCCTAAGCTTCAATCTAAATTATCCAACAGAGCATTAGATTTCTTACATTTATCTGAAGAAGAATTTGAATCTACATCAATTGAATATGATGAATTTTATGAAGCATTTAATGAAATGCTTGATAAATATAATCCAGCAATAATTGTTTATGGAAAGAATGATTCAATTGTTTTAAATGATTCATATGAAATAAATGATAAGCCATCTTTAAAAGAAAAAACTAGATTCATCAATATCTTACAATTAATGAAAAGCTATTATGAATTAAAAAATGAACCAGGTTTATTCAAATTATATAATGTTTTTTATGATATAGATGAAAATCAGGTACATGACGCACTTGATGATTGTATTACTACATATAAAGTATTTGAAGCATTTAAAGATGATTTAAAAAATAAAAATAAAATTTCAACAATCAGAACAATATTTAATTAGATCCTATTTAGGATCTTTTTTTACAAAAAAAGAACTATAAGTTTTCTTATAGTTCCATAATCATTTCTTTTAATTCATCTTCAGAAAATTCATATTCTTTTTTGCAAAAATTACAAGTGATATGTGCGTGCTTATCTTCATTTAATATTTCAGTTAATGCATCTTTACCAATACTCTTTAAGCCTTTTTTAAATCTTTCTTTAGAACAATTACATTCATATTTTAATTCACGCTTTTCAAGTAGTGTATAATCTCCCATTGTAACTTCATTTATAATTTCTTCTGGAGTATAACCTTCCTCAATCATCTTTGATATAGGCTTCATTTCATTTAGATGTTTTTCAAGTGTCTCAATTGTTTCTTGTTTACAGCCAGGCATTACTTGTAATAAGAAGCCTCCTGCAGAAACTACTTTTGATTCTTTATCTAAATTAACTGATAAGCCAACAGAAGAAGGAATCTGTTCACTTTTTGCAAAATAATAAGTAAAGTCATCTGCAATTTCACCTGAAATAATTTCAGATGAAGAAGAAAATGGTTGACGTAAATGTAAATCCTTAACAACTTCAATAGTACCAGCACCTACTGCGTCAGCTACATTAATTTTACCATTGTTGTATTGTAAAAATACGCCAGGGTTTTGAACGAAACCTCTAACTTTACCGTCAGTTGCCTCAACAGTCATTTTTCCGATTGGACCATCACCATCAACTTTAATATTCAAAAATTCACCATTTTTATATGTACAAGACATGATTGCAGAAATAGTTAAAACTCTACCGAAAGCAGAAATACTAGATGGCCACATGTTAAAAATATTTTGAGCTTCTTTAACAATATTAGTTGTGCATGCGGCAAATATTCTAACTGTTTGATTCATGCAATAAGCTTTTTCTAAATAATCTTTCATAATACAACAGATATAATTTTATATTAGAATTTATATAATAAATCCTTTATTATATCTCCTCCAAACATTTTGGATTATATCATATATAAATTAAAATGTGAATAAATTTAATGTGTACTTCATTTATTAAAATATCATTAATTTTATAATTATTATAAAAATATTATTGATTTAATTCCATAATTAAGAAAATAATAAGCTCTAAAAATGGCAAAAAAATGGCTTAAAATATAGATGAAAACGCTTTTTTGGATATATTTTGTTGACATATAAAAATATTGTAATATAATCAAAGTATCTATTCTGGACATGTCCTTAATAGATATTCCTGCAAAGATAGTTTAATATAAATTAAACTTGAGTATAATTATGAAGGGACAATAGTTAGTTCATAATTATTTCCTTTCAACAAGAAGGGCTCATTTTAGAGCTTTTTTTGTTAGGTATTGAATAGTGCCGATGAAGATGAAGCAGTAACTTTCGATTCAATTTATAGAGAGCCTCAGACGGTGGAAGTGAGGTATGAGAATGATTGTGAAGAGAGCATTTGAGGCATACTTTTAGAGTGGTTAAGATATAAATATCTTAGCAATGAGAGTGGTACCGCGCTTATGGCGTCTCTTTTGATTGAAAGAGCGCCTTTTTTGTTGTATAATAATAAGAGTATATTGGAGGATTGGAAATTATGACAAAAGGTATTAAAAAAGTAGTATTAGCTTATTCAGGAGGCTTAGACACATCAATTATTATTCCATGGTTAAAGGAAAATTATGATAATTGTGAAGTTATCGCTGTAAGTGGTAATGTTGGTCAAGCTGATGAACTTGATGGCCTTGAAGAAAAGGCAAAGAAGACAGGTGCTTCTAAATTATATATCGAAGATTTAAATAAAGAATTCGTTGAAGACTTTATTTTCCCAACAGTTAAGGCTGGTGCAAAGTATGAAAAGTATTTATTAGGTACTTCATTTGCACGTCCTATTATTGCAAAAAGAATTGCTGAAATCGCACTTAAGGAAGGCGCAGATGCAATTTGTCATGGCTGTACTGGTAAGGGTAACGACCAAGTAAGATTTGAATTAACTATTAAGGCATTTGCTCCTAATATGAAGATAATCGCTCCATGGAGAGAATGGAATATCAAGAGCCGTGATGAAGAAATTGATTACGCAGAAGCACACAATATTCCTCTACGTATTTCAAGAGAAACTAATTATTCAAAGGATAAGAACTTATGGCATTTATCTCATGAAGGCTTAGATTTGGAAGATCCAGCAAATGAACCACAATACAATAAGCCAGGCTTTTTGGAATTAGGTGTATCTCCAGAACAAGCACCTGATAAACCTGAATATGTAACAATTCATTTTGAAAAGGGTGTTCCTACAGCTGTTAACGGCAAGAAGATGAACGCTGTTGATTTAGTTTGGGAATTAAATAAAATCGGTGGTAGAAATGGTTGTGGTATCTTAGATATCGTTGAAAACCGTCTAGTAGGTATGAAAAGCCGTGGTGTTTATGAAACTCCAGGTGGTACAGTATTATACGAAGCACATGAATTACTAGAATCTATCACATTAGATAAGGAAACTGCTCACTACAAGAAGACTATTTCTGATAAGTTTGCAGACTTAGTATACAATGGTTTATGGTATACACCTTTACGTGAAGCATTAAGTGCTTTTGTAGATAAGACACAAGAACATGTAACTGGTGATGTTAAATTAAAATTATACAAGGGTAATATTATCCCTGCATCTATTACATCTCCATGGACATTACATAACATGGATATAGCATCATTTGATGATGATGGTGGTGCTTATAACCAAGCTGATTCAGCTGGCTTCATTAACTTATATGGTTTACCAATTAAGGTTCAAGCTATGGTTAATGAAAAGAACAAGAATTTAAAATAATTAAAAGGAGTTATTTATTATGGCTAAGATGTGGGCTGGAAGGTTCCAAAAAGAAGAATCTAAAGATGTAAATGATTTTAATTCATCTATATCATTTGACTCAAGAATGTATAGAAATGATATTATTGGCTCTATGGCACATGCCAAAATGCTAGGAAATAAAAATATTATTTCAAAAGAAGATAGTGAATTAATCATTAAGACTTTAGGTGAAATTTTAGAAGATATCGAAAATAACGAACTACAATTTGATTATGAAGCAGAAGATATTCATATGTTTATTGAATCTGTTTTAACTGAAAGAATTGGTGAAGTTGGTAAGAGATTACACACATCAAGAAGCCGTAATGATCAAGTTGCTTTAGATATTAGATTATATTTAAGAGACCAAATTGATGTCTTATTAAATCAAATTCTTGACTGTATAGTAACTTTTAAAGATTTAGCTTCTAAACATAAAAAGACAATTATGCCAGGCTATACACATCTACAACGTGCACAGCCAATTACACTTGCCAATCATTTACTTGCATATGCATATATGCTAAAGCGTGATTATGAAAGATTAAATGATGCCAAGAAGAGAATGAATTATTCTCCACTTGGCTCATGTGCTTTAGCTGGTACTACATATGATATCGACAGAATGATGGTAGCAAATGAATTAAATTTTGATGGCGTTGTCATGAATTCACTTGATGGTGTATCAGATAGAGATTTCACTGTGGAAATCGCTAGTGCAATTTCTTTATGTATGATGCATCTATCAAGATTTTCAGAAGAAATAATTATGTGGTGTAGCTGGGAATTTAAATTTATTGAACTTGATGATGCTTATTCAACTGGTTCATCAATTATGCCACAAAAGAAAAATCCAGACATTTGTGAATTAATAAGAGGAAAAACTGGTAGAGTATATGGTGATTTAATCACTTTATTAACTATGCTTAAGGGTATTCCACTTGCGTATAATAAGGATATGCAAGAAGATAAAGAAGCAATATTTGATGCTATAGACACTTTATCTATGTGCTTAAAGATTTTAAAGCCTATGATAGAGACTATGAAAGTAAACAAAGATAATATGAGAAAAGCAGCTGCAAAAGGCTTTATTAACGCAACTGATTTAGCTGATTATCTTGTTAAAAATGGTATGGCATTTAGAAGTGCTTATAAAATTAGTGGTTCAATAGTTGCATATTGTATTGACCATAATACAACTCTTGAAGAATTACCACTTGATGTTTATAAAAAATATTCTGATTTATTTAAAGAAGATTTATATAAATATATCAATTTAGAAGAATGTACATTTAAACGTAATAGTTTAGGTGCATCTGGACTTCTAAGTGTAAATCTTCAAATCAAAGATATAAACAAGTTTTTAAAAAAGAATAAAAATAATTAAGAAATAAAAGGTATAAGTTATGAAGAAGTTTAAGGTATTTATAGATGGTGAAGCAGGTACAACTGGCCTTCGTATTAATGAACGTCTATCTAAAAGAGATGACATTGAATTACTTAAAATTAATCCTGATTTAAGAAAAGATTTAAACGAAAGAAAAAAATTAATAAATCAATCTGATATTACATTTTTATGTTTACCAGATGATGCGGCAAGAGAATCTGCAGGCCTTTTAGAAAATGATCACACAAAGATCATTGATGCCTCAACTGCTCATAGAACATTAGAATCTTGGGCTTATGGTTTTCCTGAGCTTGATCCAAAATTATTAGAAAAGATTAAAAAGAATCAACTAATTGCAGTACCTGGCTGTTACGCATCAGGCTTTATGTCAATTGTTTATCCTTTAGTTAAATCTAATATCGCATCTAAATCTTATCCATTTGCCGCAAATGCAATATCAGGATACAGTGGTGCTGGTAAAAAAGGAATCAGCCAATATGAAGATTCAAACAGAGATAAAGAATTTGAAGCTCCAAGATTATATGCATTAACTCAAATGCATAAACATTTAAAGGAAATGAAGGCTATTCCAGGTTTAGACGAAGAACCATTATTCAATCCATATGTATGTGATTTTTATAATGGTATGTTAGTTACAATTCCTTTATATGTTAGTAAATTAAATAAGAAAATTACAGTTAAGGAAATGCATGATTTCTTTGATTCATATTATAAGAATCAACCATTTGTAAGAGTAATGCCTTTACTTGAAACTGGTACAGAGACAGGTTTTTTATCTGCAAATCGTTTAGAAAATAAAGATTATTTAGAAATTTATATTTCTGGTAATGAAAGTAGAATTACAATTACTGCATGTCTTGATAACCTTGGTAAGGGTGCGTCTGGCGCTGCAATTGAATGTATGAATATCGCATTAGGATTAGATCCAAAATTAGGTTTATCTTTATAATTCGGAGGTAATATATATGAAAATTATAGAAAATAGTGTTGTTGCACCTAAAGGTTTTAAAGCAAATGGTATTTATGCTGGCATAAGAGAAGGAAAGAAAAGAATTGATTTATCTTTAATCTATTCTGAAGTTAAGTGTAATGCCGCTGCAGTTTATACTACAAATTTAGTTAAGGCAGCCCCTGTATATGTTACAAAGGCTAATTTAAATGATGGTGTAGCACAGGCTATGCTATGTAATAGCGGTAACGCAAATACATGTAACGCTGACGGCTTTGAAATTGCAACTAAGACATGTGAAATTTTAGCTGACGAAGCTAATATTAGACCATATGATGTAATTGTTGCCTCAACAGGTGTAATTGGTATGCCTTTATCAATCAAGCCATTTGAAAATGGCATGAAGGAATTAGTTAAAGGCTTAGATAACAAAAAAGAAAATGCTGATTTATGTGTATCTGGTATTATGACAACAGATACAGTTAAAAAAGATATCGCAGTTGAATTTGAATTATCAGGTAAGACTGTAAGAATGGGTGCTATCACTAAGGGTAGTGGTATGATTCATCCTAATATGGCAACTATGTTATGTTTTGTAACAACAGATGCTGCTATATCATCTTCAATGTTAAATGAATGCTTACATGAAGTTGTAGGTGATACATTTAATATGTTAAGTGTAGATGGTGATACATCTACAAATGATATGTTATCAATCATGGCAAATGGACTTGCAAAAAATGAAAAGATAACAGAAAAGAATGAAGATTATTATAAATTTAAGGATGCTTTATATTTCGTTTGTGAAAATTTAGCACGTCGTATGGCAAAAGATGGTGAAGGTGCCACTAAATTACTTGAAGTAATCGTATCTGGTGCTAAGACTAAAGAAGATGCTAAGCTTGTTGCTAAGTCTGTAGTATGTTCATCACTTTTAAAGGCTGCTATATTTGGTGCTGATGCTAACTGGGGTAGAGTACTTTGCGCAGTTGGTTATTCTAAGGCGAATTTAAATATTGAAAAAGTAGATGTTTCTTTCAAATCTTCTAAGGGTACAATTGATGTATGTAAAAATGGTAGCGGTATTCCATTTAGTGAAGAAGTTGCAAAAGAAATTTTACTAGAAGATGAAATTCAAGTATTAATTGAATTAAATGATGGAAAAGGAGAGGCTAAGTCATTTGGTTGTGACTTAACATACGATTATGTTAAGATTAACGGTGACTACAGAAGTTAATTATGACTAGTTTAGATGAAAAGGCAACTATATTAAGTGAAGCTTTACCTTATATTTTAAAATATAAAGAAAAGATCATTGTTGTTAAATATGGCGGAAATGCCATGATAGATGAAAATCTTAAAGCTTTAGTAATGAAGGATGTAGTTATGCTTACTTCACTTGGCATGAAGGTTGTTTTAGTTCACGGTGGTGGACCTGAAATATCTGGTATGCTTAAGAAGGTAGGTAAAGAATCTAAATTCGTAAATGGTTTACGTGTTACTGATTCTGAAACTGTAGATATCGTTACTCAAGTACTTGCAGGTAAGGTTAATAAAAATTTAGTTAAAGAAATTAATCTTGCTGGTGGTAATGCAATCGGCTTATCTGGTTTAGATAGTGGCTTAATTGAGGCAGAACCACTTAAACCTGAATTAGGATTTGTTGGTAATATTGTCAATATTAATCCTGATGTTATTCATGATTTATTAGATATGGGTTACATTCCTGTTATATCAACTGTTGGTTATGATAAGGATGGTAATGTATATAATATTAATGCCGATACTGCAGCTGCGAGAATTGCTGGCGCTTTAAATGCTGAAAAATTTATCGCAATGACAGATATCAAGGGCGTATTAAAAGATAAGAATGATGATTCAACATTAATGAAATATATTAATGTTTCTGAATTAAAACAATTAGCTATGGAAGGTATCATCGATGGTGGTATGATTCCAAAGGTTGAATGCTGTGTTGAAGCTCGTCGTCGTGGTGTTAAATATGTCGTTATTATCGATGGTAGAATTCCACATTCAATTTTAATTGAAATGTTGACAGACGATGGTGCTGGTACAGAATTTAAGTAAGAGGTGTTTTTATGAGTGAGATTATTTTAAATGATAAAGAACATATTATTAATACTTATAAAAGATTTAATGTAGTAATCAAAAGTGGTCATGGCGCTACATTCGTTGATGAAAATGGAAAAGAATATATAGACTTTTCTTCAGGCATAGGTACTAATATCTTTGGTGTTGGTGATAAAGAATGGGTAGATGCTGTATGTAATCAAGCTCATATCTTACAACATGCATCAAATTTATATTACACAGAACCACAAGTAAAGCTTGCAAAGCTTTTATGCGAAAAGACTGGTATGAAAAAAGTATTCTTTGCAAATTCTGGTGCTGAATCAAATGAATGTGCTATTAAGACTGCAAGAAAATATTCATACGATAAATATGGTGAAGGAAGAAATGAAATTATTACTTTAGTAAATTCATTCCACGGCCGTACTATCGCGACTCTTTCAGCTACAGGTCAAGATGTTTTCCATAAATATTTTTTCCCATTTGTTGGTGGTTTTGTTTATACTCCTGCAAACGATATTGATGCATTAAAGAAAAACATCAACGAAAAGACTTGTGCTATTATGATTGAAACAGTTCAAGGTGAAGGTGGAGTTAATGCCCTAAACCCAGAATTTATTAAGTATATTAATGATGTTTGTAAAGAAAAAGATTTAGTATTTATAGTTGATGAAGTTCAAACAGGTAACGGTAGATGTGGTTATTTATATAGCTATATGGAATATGATGTACAACCTGATATTGTGACAACTGCTAAGGCAGTTGCTGGTGGTTTACCATTTGCTGCTATTATGTTTTCACAAAAGACTGAAAAGACACTTGGCTATGGTGATCACGCATCTACATTTGGTGGTAACCCAATTTGTGCTAGTGCTGCATATTCAGTTATTTCAAGAATTGATGATAATTTATTAAATCATGTTAAAGAATGTAGAAAAATTATTGAAAACAAGCTTTTAAAGGCAGAAGGAGTTAAATCTATTTCTGGTAAAGGCTTAATGGTCGGTGTTGAACTTGATGAAAAAATCAAGGCAGCTGATGTTTGTAATAAATGTATCGAAAATGGTCTAATCCCTTTAACTGCTAAGGCTAAGATTAGATTACTTCCACCTTTAAATATTTCATTTGATGAATTAAATAAGGGTCTAGATATATTAATTGAAAGTATTAAGGAGGTTTTAAAGTAATGAAACATTTATTGACTTTAGAACAATTATCTAAAGAAGAATTATTAGATATTTTAAATTTGGCTGATCAATTAAAATTTGAAAAGAAGAATAAGATTCCTCATCCTATTTTAAAAGGCAAAACATTAGGTATGATTTTCCAAAAATCATCTACACGTACACGTGTATCATTTGAAGTAGGTATGCATGAACTTGGTGGTCAAGCATTATTCTTATCTTCAAGAGATTTACAAATTGGACGTGGTGAACCTATCCAAGATACTGCAAGAGTCCTATCTCGTTATTTAGATGGTATAATGATTCGTACATTTGCTCAAAAAGAAGTTGAAGATTTAGCTAAATTTGGTTCTATTCCTGTAGTTAATGCTCTAACTGATTATTGTCACCCATGCCAAGTGCTTGCAGACCTTATGACAATAAGAGAATTTAAGGGTGGTTATGAAGGCTTAAAGTGCGTATTTATAGGCGATGGAAACAATATGGCTAACTCAATTATAGTTGGTGCCTTAAAATTAGGTATGAAGATGTCTATTGCCTCACCTAAGGGATATGAAGTATGCGAGCATATTCAAGATTTTGCTAAAAATTATCCTGGTATGTTTGAAATGACTAATGATCCTATGGTTGCTGCTAAAGATGCTGATGTAATATTTACAGATGTTTATGCATCAATGGGTCAAGAGGGTGAAGCTAAAGAAAGACTTAAAGCATTCAAGGGCTTCCAAGTTAACCGACAATTAATGAATGTTGCCCATAAAGATTGTATGGTTCAACATTGTCTTCCTGCACACAGAGAAGAAGAAATTACAAATGAGATTTTTGAAGAACATGCAAATGAAATCTTCGAAGAGGCAGAAAATAGATTACATGCTCAAAAGGCTGTTTTAGTTAAATTAATGTCTTAATAATAAATGACAACTTTAATTAGTTGTCATTTTTCTTTTATTTCTTTTGTCTATTATAGTATAATATATAATAGCGAGGTATGTTATGAATTTAAATATATATGGTGTTATAATATCTATTTTATTTATAATTTTTAATATAATACCTAAAGCTATAAAACCAAAAAGAAGAATAAAACATTTGAAACATAACCAGGCATTAAATATTAAATTTATTAGTGAATCTGGTATTATTGTATTCGGTTTAGTTACGATAAGTGGTGTTGGTTATCATAAGATAAACAATGTGACAACCGTAATCTGGCTTATATTATTTTTCTTTTTGATTATATTAATTTTATTACTTAATTTAAGATATTTAATTAAAAGGAATGAAGAATGTTTATATAATAAATTTATATGTCCTATACCATATTCTATAAGCTATTCATCATTTATATTTATATCTTCAATATTATTATTTAATCCAATTGTACTTGGCTTTAATATAGCTTATGCAATTTCCTATATTTATTTAGATTTAAAGGGTAGAAGTGAGGTATTTTATGAGTAAGATGATTTATGACAAGGACTTTTTTATTCATACATCTTTTGTAGATAGATATGATTATTTAAGACCTTTCGCGATTTGGGAGCTTTTTCAGGCAACTGCTGGGAAACATGCTGATTTAATTGGTGTTGGCTTTGACGATGTTGTAAAATTAAATTTACTTTGGATAGTTCAATATCAAGAATTTAAAGTAGTAGGTAATATGCCTAAATATGGACAAACAGTCCATATTAAAACATGGCCTCATGAAAAAAATAGACTTGAATTCCCAAGAGAATATGAAATATATGACGGTGATGGTAATTTGAGTATCACTGCGATTTCATCTTGGTTTATAGTAGATAAAGATTCACATAGAATCGTAAGAGGTGATGAAGTAAAATTTAATGGTGAATTTGAAGATTTTACTCATTACCCTAATTACAGAAGAAAAAAATTAAATTTAGAACCTGTCGGAGATGTTAAAAAATTTAATTATAAAGTATTGTTGACAGATTTAGATCACAACGGTCATACAAATAATGCTAAATATTTTGATATGGTATACAATATGGGAATGACTCAAATTAAAGATATAAAAGGTGGAGCCATCTCATTTATAAAAGAAGCTTTAGTAAATGAAAATTTAACTATTGAATATTTTAAAAACAGTGATAATTTTGACTGTTATAAAGGCTTTAATGAAAATAATGAAGCTGTATTTGAAATTATATTGGAGGTATAAATATGGAATATATTGATGAATTTTTAGATTTTATTAAATATTCAAAAAGCCAATATCATGCCTGTGAATATGTTAAAAATGAATTGATTAAAGATGGCTTTATTGAATTAAATGAAAATGAAGAATTCAATATTAAATGTGGAAATAAATATTTCTTTACTAGAAATAAATCATCTATATTCGCCTTTACTATTCCAAATAATTTAGATAATATCGGAATTAATATTACAGCGGCTCATTTAGATTCACCAACTTTAAAATTAAAACCTAATGCCCTATTTGAAAAAAATGGTTATTATTGTTTAGATACAGAAGTATATGGTGGACCTATTTATTCTAGCTTTACAGATAGACCACTTGATATTTCAGGAAGAGTATTTATTAAAAATAAAGATGTGATTGAATCTAAATTGTTTTCATTTGATAAAGGTGTTTGTAGCATACCTAATTTATGTATTCATTTCAACAGAGAAATAAATAAAGGATTTGAATATAATACTCAAGAAAATTTAATTCCTATTTTATGTAAAAAAGAAAAAGAATTAGATTTTAATGAATTGATTTCTGAAAAATTAAATGTAAATAAAGATGATATATTATCATTTGATCTTTCTGTATCAGTTTTAGATAGAGGCCAAAAAACAGGCCTAAATGACGAATTTGTTATGTCACCACAAATTGATAACTTAGAATGTTCATATGCGCTTTATAAGGCAATTTTAGGCGGTATCGGGCCTAATATTAATGTAGTAGCCTTATTTGACAACGAAGAAATAGGTTCTCGTACACGTCAAGGCGCTCAATCTACAGTACTTAAGGATACATTAGATAGAATTTTAGATTCACTTAAAATAAGTAAAGAAAAGAAAAATATTATTTATTCTAACGCCTTTATGATATCTGCAGATAACGCCCATGCCTTCCATCCACTATATCCTCAAAAATATGACTCAGTAAATAGATCATATTTAAATGGTGGAGTGGTAATAAAAAGTAGTGCCCGTGGATGCTACACAACAGATGGTTTATCTATGGCTATATTTAAAAATTTATGTGAAATGTCTAATTCTAAATATCAATTAATGTCAAACAGAAGTGATGTTTTAGGTGGTTCTACACTTGGTTGTCTTTCTTTAGAACAATTATCTATACCAACAGTAGATATAGGCCTTCCACAACTATCTATGCATTCATCATATGAAATGGCTGGTTCTTATGATATAATTGATTTAATAAAGGTAATTAAGAAATTTTATGAAATTAAAATTAATACCTTATCAGATTCAAAAATAAAAATAGGAGAATAATATTATGGCATATGTAAACAAAAGTGACGCGCTTAGAAATTTATCTAACCCAAATGATTTTAATATTTATAAAAATATGTTTATCAAAATGTATGATAAAAATCTTTTAGAAAAGATTAAACAAACCTATAATGATAAACAATTTAATGATTTATATGATATTATAAACAACATCAATAAAATTGCGTTAAATATTGGTTCTAATATTTTATTTGATGAAACTAAAGATATTCTAGCAGATATCGATAAAGAAGATATAGAATCAAGAAAAATTGATGAAGTTTTAGAAGTTTTAGAAATAATATATGGTGAACTTCAAATGATTAAGTAAAAAAAAGAGCTTATTATTAGCTCTTTTTCTTCATTATTACGATGATTCTTTCATCATCTTTTTCTAAATCATCATTGAAATCACCAGATACTTTTATCAAATCAAATTTTTTATTTAATAATTCATTTAATTCATAAAAATATTCGTAATATATTTCTGTGAATTCTTCATCATTTTCATTTATGATAATTGTATGTTTTAATTTATCCTTTTTAACTAATTTAGTAGTCCAATTAATTTTAAATGTTTCATAATCTTCACATTTGACATTGTTGTCATATTCATTAAATAAGGTACGAGATGCAAAATCAAATATAAATAATCCGTTTATATTTAGATTTTTATAGACACAATCAAACATTTTATTAATCTCTTTGATACTGTCTAAAAAATTGACTGAATCAAAAAAGCATGTGATTACATCATATTTTTTACCTGTATCAAATTTAGTCATATCTTGAACATAAAATGGTATATCTAATCTATTTATTTTTTTCTTTTCATTTGCAATTTCAATTATTTCTTCAGATAAATCTAAACCTTCAGAATTATATCCTTTTAATTTAAGCATAGTGGCAAATGTACCAGTACCACAAGCTAAATCTAATATATTATCATTTCTTCTTAAATATGGTTCTATAAATTCTAACCATAAATCATAATTTAATTCTGATGTTACTTCATCGTAGAAGTATGCAAATCTCTTGTATGAATTGTTCATTTTTTCACCTTCAAATTATTAATTTTTTCTAAATCTGGATCAATATAAATTGTAGATTGATGAGTGTAAGTTACGAAACATAATTTTTTACCTGGTATTTTTTTAATATATTTTATTAATGTGTAATCAACTGCGACACTTGATGAATCTTTAAATTCTGAATAGTATGCAGCTAAATTAGCAGCTGTTCTTATAATGTTTTCAGTCAAATCTGTTGAGTGTACTACAACGTGAGAGCCAGGTGAATTTTTGACATGAAACCACATGTCATTTGGCTTTGAAAATTTATGTGTCAAATATTCGTTTTGAATATTGTTTTTACCAACAGATATTACACAATCATCTACTATATAAGAAAGTAGATGTGGCTTTTGATTTTTCTTTTTATTAGATGGCTTTCTATTGAAAATATATTTGTTGTTTATAAGTTCATCTAATATGTCCATTGCCTCATTTATAGAAGCGTCTTTTATTTGATATTTTAATAAATTAAAATAATCAATTTCATTTTTTGTTATTTCAATTTGTTCTTTAGTATAAGATACTGCAGTTTTTCTCTTTTGATATTTTTTATAATATTTATTAGAATTTTCAAGTATAGTATATTTTTTGTCTAAAGGTATTTCAATATATTCATTATTATAATAATTTAAGACTAATTCTTTATCTTTTTTATCTTTTAAATTAGGAAGT
>JAILIY010000129.1 GCA_024695025.1 Acholeplasmatales bacterium | reverse complement strand
ATTACTAATAATAGAATAATAAATATTTTTGATTCTAAAAATAATTTAGTTTTATTAAATATTTTATCTTTCATTAGTAATCACCTTTATAATTTTTAATCATTATATTTTTGTATATTTACAATTTAATATTAATGATTGCATCTTAACAAATTCTTTAGATATATCTCTTGATATATATAAATTCTTTCCACCGTTTGAAATCAAATCAAGAAACGCAACAATTTCATATCGTATTCCTTCGCCTTCTATTTTAAAATAGAATTTTTTTATATCATTTGCATCTTCATGTCTTATTTCAAAATAGCCTGATTTCCACCATGGAGCTGGTATATAGGCATAACCTTTAGTACCAGATATTATCATTTCACCTTCTGATTTTATACCATTTGCAACCTTTATTGATGCAACAGCTTTATCATATATAAAATGAATCTTTGTAAAAGTATCAAAATTTAATTTTTCATTGCCAATTCGTGAAATTATATTTACATCTTTATAATTTACACCAAGTAATTGGAATACTGGAAGTAAGGCAGTTGGTCCCCATGCATTATATGAACCCCAACGTCTTTTAAGTAATCTTTCGTTTGATAAATCATAATCATGCAAAGATGTACAAGTTGCATCAACTGATGTAATATCACCGATATTACCTGTTTTCATCAATAATATTAATCTTTGATATGCAAGTGAATAAGCTGTTTTAATTGAATCCATTAATATTAATTTATTCTTTTTGGCAATATCAAATAATTCATCTATTTCATCTATATTTTCAGCAATTGGTGCCTCACATATAACATGTTTTCCCTTAAGAAGTGCCTCTTTTGTATGTTGGTAATGCTTAGATGGATGAGATACAACATAGATTGCATCACTTCTATCTAGTAAATCATTATAATCACCAGTTACAAAATCAAAATCTTTAGCAATTTTTTTATCTTCTAATACATCTTCATAACATAAGCCAGATACATTTACACCATTTACAAATTGACATTCACGTCTAAACTTAGTTGTAAGTGTAGATTCACCAATAATACCAATTTTAATTGATTTTGATTCACTTCTAATATCACTTGAAGAAACTCCTTCTGTTCTATCTAAATAGATAACTTTACAATAATCATTTAAATAATCAAATTTACCTTCCCAGTCAGAACCTACAGTAAATACATCAACACCATATTTGATTATATCATCTATTTTTTGGCCTTCATATTCTTCTATTATGATTTGATCTGCAAGTCCTGTTTTTCTTACAGCTTCAACACGCTCTAATACAGATTGAGAACCATTTATTTTTCCACGCTCTTTATCATATGCATCACTTGTAACACCAACTATTAAATAATCGCCAAGTTCTTTTGCACGCTCTAATAATCTAATATGACCATAATGTAGACAATCATATGTGCCATATGTAATTACTTTTTTCAAGGTAGTCACCTCTTTTACCATAAATTCTTTTTAATAATATCTTTTATTGAATAAATAAGTTTGTCATAATCGGAATTTTTAATATCACCGATATGACCAACTCTAAATATTTTATCTTTTAAATTACCACCATTTGGGCAAACCCAAATTCCATAATTATCTTTTAATAATTCAAATAATTTATATGCACTCTTACTCTCATCCTTTGGAGATAGTGGTGTAACTGCATTAGATAAATTATCTGATACAATTTCAAACGGTAATTCTTTGATTAAATCTCTGAAATATTTAGCGCTCATTTCTGCTCTTTTAACTTCGACATCAATTCCACCAATATCTTCAATCATATGAAGGCGCCTATTTAGTTGTAACAAAATACCAACTGCTGGAGTGAATGGTGTTTGACCACGCTTTCCATTATCTAAATAATCCTTTAAATTGAAATAATAAGTCTTAGGATTGTTTTTATATATTCTATCTATGGCTTTATCATCTACAACTATTAAAGATATACCAGGAGCTAAAGCTAAAGCTTTTTGACTTCCTGTTATTACACAATTGACATTAAGTTTATCCATATCAAATGGATCACACAAAAATGATGAGATTGAATCAACTAATAAAAACAAATTATTTTTCTTACAAAAATCTGATATTAAATTAATATCATATAAAACACCAGTTGATGTCTCATCTAAATTGACAATAAAGGCAGTGTATCCTTTATTATCATAAGGTACTAATTGTTCTTTTGTCAAAGTCTTTCCTAATTCACATTTTATTTCTGTATAGTCTAAATCATAGACACTACAAATTTCACAAAATCTATGGCCAAATGAACCGCCATTAACAACTAATATTTTGTCATTTTTTGTAAAAAGATTTAAAACACTCGCATCCATAGATGCAGTACCTGAGCCAGTCATAAATATAACTTTAGATGAATCTTTAGCTTTAAAGAATTTCTTTAACAATGATTCACTATCTAACATAATCTTAGAAAATTCAGAAGTTCTAAAATATGGGATTTGTTCCCCACCTATTTTTCTAATTTCTTCATTTGACATTACTGGACCAACAGTAAAATTCAACACAATAACACCTTATTTCTTATATATTTTATAATAATGATGACCAACTCTTTCATTTTCTGGCGGAAGTTTCATATAATCGCCATAAAAGAATTTTAATAATTTATCATATTCTTTTGGAATAGGTAGGTCATAATTATTAAATTTATGCATAATTATATTATTAATCCATTCTTTTTTAAATGGTTCTGGATCCCAATTTTGATTAGCGACGTAATCACATTTTTTATAATCTAATTTTTGAGCTAATTTATCTTGTTTAGCTATAGTTTTATTTAAATCTGCCTTTCTAGATTTTTTAAACATTCTTTTTTTAAAAAATGTCTTTATACGGCCCTTAACTGGTTCCATTTCAAAAAGACCCATTTGATAAATGAAATGATGGTTATAAGATAGTTTAAAATTTTGAATAAAATGACTCTTCTTATATCCATCATATGGATATATATCAACAAATGTTCCTAAACCATAATCTTTGGTGTTATTATAATCAGCTTTAAATTCACTATTTGATATTCTAGTTATAGGGTATAAATAATTCTTATTATATTTGTAATTAAATATTTCAAGTGGTTGATACTTCTCTTTATTATTATAAAAATATTCTATAAATTTTTCATAGTCATCTCTTGGCATCATTATATCAATATCATCATCCCAAGGAATAAAACCGTCATGTCTTATAGCGCCAAGAAGTGTGCCATATTGTAAAAAATATTTAAAATTATTTTCTTCACAAATTTGTTTAATTACTAACAAGATTTTAAAACTCTCTTGTTGAATTTCCTCTAAACTTAACTCTTCCATTTGAAACCCCACTAAATTTTTTTCATAACTTTATTAAAGCCATCAATAACAATTGATTCTCTTAAAATAAATAAAGATACGAAATATATGCCTATAGCACCACCTATAACTGTAGCTAATTTTAAATAAATATTAATGTCTAAATATGTATAAATTACAAAACAATATAAAGCCATTAATAATAACGCAAATAAAATTTTAATAAATTCTTTAATACGTATATTAATCTTATAATATTTGTGACTTAAAGATATGTAAACAACACATACTACAATTTCACTTATAACTGAGGCTATTGCAGCACCTATAACTCCTACTGTGTTAATCAATATTAAATTTAACACAACATTAATTATAGCACCACTTGCCACAGGAATAACCATAAATTTTTCATTATTTGTTACAAGCATTACTCTTGAGCCAAGTAAATAACCTATTGGAGAAATTATAGCAAGTAAACTTAATACCATTAAAATTTCTCCAGATTTATAATATGAATCTCCATATAATAATATCATTAAATCTTTTGATACAAAGATTATACCAACTACCATTGGTAAGGAAAGTGTAATAATAAGTAGCAATGTATTAGATAATAACTTGTTAAATTCTTCGAATTTTTTCTGTTTATACATCAAAGAAATTCTCGGAACTAATACAATTGTAAATGTACTAATTATTTGTATTAATATCTTTTGAGTTTTACTAGCATAAGAATAAAATGTTACACTTTCTTTTGTATCAAATATACCTAGCATTGTAATATCAACTAAAGTATATATTTCAATTGCAAGATTAACTACAACTAAAAAAATTATTGGCTTTAGATGTTGTTTTAGATTTAAGTTTTTAAAATCAAATCTAACATATCTTCTATGGAATAGTATATTTGTTAAATAATTAAATCCAAGACATCCAACATGAATCGCGGCAAATATTAGATAATCATCTTCATCTCTTACAAATAATACTAAGCATACGATAGATAATAATTTAAATACTAAGTTTCTAAGTGATATAAAACCAAATTCTTCTAAGCCTTCATATAACCATGTAATATCAAGTATATTAAATACTATTAATGAACCAGTAATTAAATATAATGTTAGATGAGATCTATATGAAGGTACAATTAATATTAATCCTAAATAAATGATTGAAAATATAACTGATGATATAAAATTAATAATAAATAATTCAGTAAATGTCTTATTTATTTTTTCTTTATTTCCAAAATGTTTTGATATTTCTCTTAATCCATAAGTTGGAATACCTAAAAAGGCTAATATAACAAAATATTGAGCAATATTTTGGGCATATGTTACCTCACCAATAATCTTTTCGGATAATACTCTGGCAACATATATACCAAATATTAAAGGAACTAAAACATTTAAAACATTATATACTAGCATAAAAATAGAATTTTTAGCTAGTGACTTCTTTTGAGTTACATTTTCATTTAAAGAATCAGAAACAATTGATTCATCATTATTTAATTTTTCATCAACTATTTCTTCATCTTTCAATTTAATCACTTCACTTATCTTTTATTATAATTCTTTTCAATCCAGTTCATATATTCACCAGATTCAACATGGCGTAACCATTCTTGGTTTTCTAAATTCCATTTGATTGTCGCAATAATACCAGTATCAAAGTTATGTTCAGGTTTCCAACCTAATTCTGTTTCAATCTTAGTTGGGTCCATTGCATATCTTAAATCATGACCTGGTCTATCTGTAACATAATTAATTAAGCTTTCAGGCTTATTTAATTCTTTTAATATTGTTTTAACTACCTCAAGATTAGTTCTTTCGTTATGACCACCTATATTATATACTTCACCATCTCTACCGTTTCTTACAATTAAATCGATAGCTGTACAGTGGTCACCTACATATAACCAGTCTCTTACATTTTCGCCTTTACCATATACTGGTAGTTTTTCATTTCGAAGTGCCTTTTGAATCATTAAAGGTATTAATTTTTCAGGGAAATGATAAGGACCATAATTATTTGAACATCTTGAAATAGTTATAGGTAGACCAAATGTTCTATGATAAGCTTGAACAAGTAAATCTGCTGAAGCTTTTGAAGCACTATATGGACTAGATGTATGTATAGGAGTTGTCTCTGTGAAGAATAAATCTGGTCTATCAAGTGGTAGATCACCATATACTTCATCAGTAGATACTTGATGGTATCTTTTAATACCATATTTTCTACAAGCATCCATTAATGTTTGAGTACCCATTATATTTGTTTGTAAGAAGATACCTGGGTCAGTAATACTTCTATCTACATGGCTTTCTGCCGCAAAATTAATTACATAATCAAATTTTTCTTCTTCGAATAATTTGAATACTTTATCTCTGTTACAAATATTTTCATGTACAAATTTAAAATTTGGTTTATCCATAATAGGAGCTAGTGTTTCCATATTACCTGCATATGTAAGTGCATCTATACAAACATATTCATCATTAGGGTATTTATTTACCATTATATGTAAGAAGTTTCCACCTATGAAACCTGCTCCACCAGTTACTAAAAATTTTGCCATATTATTCACTAAGCTCCTTTAAATATCTATTTAATGCGTCCTTCCAATCAGGAAGACGTTTAAATCCATTATCATCTAATGACTTCTTACTCATTCTTGAGTTAAGAGGTCTTTTGGCTTGTTGAGGTACAAGTTTTAAGTATTCTTCTGTAGTTACAAAATTAACCTTCATCTCTATACCTGACTGTTTGAAGATTTCTTCTGCAAATTCTGCCCAAGAAATAAAACCTTCATTAGTTGCATGATATGTACCATATTTATCTGTTTCAATCATATCAACTAAAAGTCTTGCCAAATCTTTAGTGTAAGTTACTGAACCGATTTGGTCACATACAACATTAAGTTCAGTCTTACCCATATTTGCAAGTTTTAACATTGTTTTAACAAAATTATTTCCGTTTTTACCAAATACCCAAGATATTCTTACAATAAAATGTTCATCTAATATATCTCTTACGTAGTCTTCTCCATCTGATTTAGTTTTACCATAAACTGAAAGACCAGTTCTAGGTGAATCAATTTCAAATGGAGTGTCGCCTAAACCATCAAAAACATAATCAGTTGAAATATATACCATTTTAGCACCAACCATTTTACATGCTTGTGCAATATATTTTGGGGCAAGTGTATTTATTGCCTCAACTTTTTCAGGTTCTAACTCCGCCTTATCTACAGCGGTCCAAGCAGCATTATGCATAACTACATCAGGACAAAATTGTGTAATATAATCTATTACTGCAATTTCATTAGTTAAATCTAAGTCCTTGATATCTATACCAGATACATTAGTATAACCTCTACTATTAAGTTCTTTCACACAGTCATAACCAAGTTGACCAGCAACACCTGTAACTAGAATTTTTAAATATGGATTCATAGGCTTAACCCTTCTTTTCTTCTTTCTCATAAAAATTATAGGAATATAAACAAATTGTATAATTATTGGTAAGTATAAGAACATATTATTGAAGAATAACATTAATATGTTATGAATAATTACACAATAAACAAGACATAATGTCAATGATTTCTTTTTCCTTAAATTATTAAATACTAAAATTGATATCAAACCAATTATAAAACAGAATAATGATATTCCAATTATTCCAAAATCCAAATACAATGGTGGTAAATATGTACTTACTGTAAAATTGGGGCTCACCAGATAGTTTTCATCAAATGTTTCTTTGATATTTAACATATCTGATAAGATTGTAGGTGTCAATTCATTTATTGTAGACGCACCATGATTCACTCCACCATCAGTCATTCCAACTAAATTATTAAAATTAGATACTGAAAAACACATATAAGAATATATCCATTTAAAAGATGTAGGAATCCAATCAAATACTTCTTTGAATTTCGCAACCCTTAAAAAGTCTGCATTACCAGTTCTAAAATTACCCAAAATTGAAAATCCTATAACAGCAAATATTCCAAATAATATTAAAAAGCCATAGAATCTCCACTTGTGTCTCTTTAGTAACAATAACTTAAATAAAAGACCTTCAATGAATATAGACATAATAACTTGACGAGAAATCAACATTACACCAATTCCCAAACAAACAAAGCGTAATATACTTTTCTTTCTAAATAACGACCAAGCTCCAAGTAAAATAATTAAACCATAATATAGACCAGTTACTGAAGGAATACCAAAATCAAAATATGTTCTTTCATCTCCAATTATTTTCCATAAAAATGGAAACCCTCTAGAATATACAACTTGAAGTAAAAATAGAACAATTACAATTGTAATAAGTACTGATTCACTAGGAATTTTATAAGTGTAATTATCTTTAACTCTATATTTTATTCTATAATTTTTAGTTTTAATATATTCATTTAATGACAGCAATAAAACAGGAATATTAAATGCGACTAATGATACTGTTAATATTAT
>JAILIY010000128.1 GCA_024695025.1 Acholeplasmatales bacterium | reverse complement strand
AAAATGGAACAAAAAGGATAATCCTTTATCATACATGATAAAAAATATATTACATGACATTGAAAATAAAGGATTTAAATTGTTTTTATTATATACTTATTCAGACTCAAATTACATTACATTTATCAAAAATAAGATATTAGATTATTATCCTAATTTAGATATAATGATGATATCTATGCCTATAGAATTGTCTAAAATATCAGGTCCATACTCATTCGGAATTGGATATGTAATAGAAAATAATTAAACCACATATTAAAAATGTGGTTTTTTGTTTTTTCTATATATGCCTATTTGTCTTGAAAACATATCTTGATTATGCTAAAATTTTTTATGATTATTAAATTTATTTAATAAAGGGATGATAAGTATGAAGATATTAATTGTTGGCCTTGGCCTTATGGGTGGAGCTTACGCTTATAGACTAAAAGAATTAGGTTATACAGTGTATGGCTCTGACATTAATTTAAAGTCAATTGAATATGCAAAAAATAATAATTTTATTGATGATGGAAGTGTCGATCCACTCGATTTTATTGAAAAATCAGATATTATTTTAATCGCCTTATATCCAAAGCTAATATTAGATTTTATCAACAAATATCATTCATATTTTAATGAGAATCAAGTTATTACTGATTTATGTGGTGTAAAGAGTGTGTTTGTATCTAAGGCTACTAAACTTAGTTTACCTGCATCATATATTTCTCACCATCCTATGGCTGGAAAAGAAAAAGTGGGTATTGAATACGCAAAAGAATGCGTATTTAAGGATGCGAACTTTTTAATTATCAAGAGTAAAGAAACAAATGAAACTAAAATACCTACAATTGAAAAATTAGGTAAGGATTTAGGATTTAAAAGAATTTCTATTATGAATGAAAAGACTCACGATAAGATGATTGGTTACACATCACAATTAACTCACGCACTTGCCGTATCTTTAGTAAATGGAGACCACGACAAGAACACAAAGAATTATATAGGGGATTCTTATAGAGATTTAACAAGAATTGCGAATATCAATGAGAATTTATGGTCTGAATTATTTTTAGATAACAAGAAGGCTTTAATTGAACACATCAATTCATTTGAAATCGAATTGAATTTAATTAAGAGAGCTTTAGAAACAAATGATTCAGAATTATTAAAGGAGATATTCAGAAAATCAACCAAAAAAAGGAAAGAGATGGATAAATAATGAAAGAATTGAAAGTAGAATTAAAGAATAATCCATACAAGATAATTATTGAAGAGAATCTTCTAGAAAATAATTTATGTAAATACATTAAGGAAGTTTATAACAATAAAAAGATATTTATCATTACTGATGATTGTGTAGAAAAATTATATTTAAACAAAGTAATGAATAAATTAAAAAATGATTTTGAACTAGATTATGTAGTTATTCCTCATGGTGAAGAATCAAAATCAATTGAACAATATATTTATGTTTGCCAAGAATTAATAAAAAAAGACATCAGAAGAAATAATTTATTAATCGCCTTAGGTGGTGGTGTAATTGGTGATTTATGTGGCTTTGTGGCATCAAGCTTATATAGAGGTTTACCATATATAGGTATTCCAACATCATTATTATCACAAATGGATTCATCAATTGGTGGTAAGACTGGTATTGATTTTTATGGTAGAAAGAATATTTTAGGTGCATTTAAGCAACCTAAATTAGTTTTAATTGATCCTAAAACTCATGATACATTAGACAAAAGAGAATTCAACAACGGTATGGGTGAATTAATTAAGCACGGTGTAATTGGCAATAAGAAATTATTAGACTTACTTAAGGATAAACCAAAAATTTCAGAAGAAATAATTTATGAATCTCTTAAAGTTAAAAAGAGAGTTGTAGAAATAGATGAATTTGATACTGGCGAAAGAATGACATTAAATTTTGGTCATACATTCGGCCATATAATTGAACTTAAGTTTGGTTATAAGCACGGTGAGGCTGTGGCAGTAGGTATGCTTATGGCTTTACGTATGGGTATGGATTTAAATATTACACCAAAGGAATGTTATGATGCAGTATATGATATTTTAAAGAAATATGATTTACCTTTAGATTATTATGATTATAAAGAATATTTACATGATACTATCTTTGATAAAAAGAATTTAGCAGGTACTGTTAATTTCATATTAATTCCAAAGCTTGGTGAATGTATGATTTATAAATTAAGTGAAGATGATTTAAAGGAGAAATTCTAATGAATGTAATAATTACTCCAAAGAAATTAGAAGGGGATTGTGTTATTCCGCCTTCTAAATCTTTATCACATAGAGCAATTATCGCGGCCTCTTTAGCTTTAGGAAAATCTAAAATAACTAATGTTATGTATTCAAAAGATATTTTGGCAACTATAGGTGCAATGAGAGCCTGTGGTGCTAAAATAGTTGAATATGATAATTATTTAGAAATAGAAGGTATAGGCAAAGTTGAAAGAATAAATGACGTTATCGATTGTAACGAAAGTGGTTCGACAATAAGATTTATGGTACCAATTGCCTTAACTTGTGATAAAGAAATTAAATTTATAGGTAAAAATAATTTAGTTAAAAGACCTTTAGATCCTTTCTTTGAAATATTTGATGAACAAAATATCAAATATGAAAGAGAAGAGAACTATTTACCTTTAGTTGTTAAAAATGGTTTAAAGCCAGGTACATTTAAAATTAGAGGTGATATCTCTAGTCAATTTATAACAGGCTTACTATATGCTTTACCTCTTTTAGATAGCGATAGTAATATCATTATCACAACTGAGATGGAATCAAAAGGCTATATTGATTTGACCTTAGATACATTAAAATTATTTGGTATTGAAATCGAAAATTTAGATTATAAAGAATTCAAAATTAAAGGAAACCAAAAATATAAACCATTTGATTATGATATTGAAGGAGATTATTCTCAATCTGCATTCTTTTTACTTGCAGATTGTCTAGGAGCTAATATAAATTTAAAATCAATGAATAAATTATCACATCAGGGTGATAAAAAAATCATTGAAGATATAAAAGATTTAGGCTATGAAGTTATTTTTGATGATGATAATTTAAAATCAAAAGAATTAAATTCAAAAGGCTGTGTAATAGATTTTTCACAATCACCTGATTTAGGACCTGCACTTGCAGTATTATGTGCTTTAACTAAAGGTAAAAGTGAATTTATTAACGCTGGAAGATTAAGAATTAAAGAATGTGATAGAATCACATGTATGAAAGAAGAAATCAATAAACTTGGTGGTAATGTTGTTGAAAATGAAAACGGCATGACAATCGAAGGTGTTGATAGATTCAAAGGCACAACTGTCGATAGCCACAACGACCATAGAGTTGTAATGGCTTTAGCGATGGCAACCTTAAAAATGGATGGGAAATTAAAGATATTAAATGCAGAAGCAGTATCTAAATCTTTCCCAAATTTCTTTGAAGTATTTGAAAATTTAGGAGGTATTGTTGAATATGAAAAATAAATTAGAAGAATCAAGAGATATCATCAATGAAATAGATGATGAGATGATTTCTTTATTCGTCAAAAGAATGGCAGCTGTATCAATGGTTGCTGAATACAAATACGAAAATGGATTACCTGTATTAGATAGTTCAAGAGAAGATGATATCAAATTTAACAATGTCGAAAAATTATGCAATAAATCAATAGAAAAATATTATTTAACATTCTTTGAAGGCGTATTAAAATCATCTAAGGATTATCAAAAGGATCTTTTAGAAAAATTTGAAAAGAAAACTGGTAACAAATAATGAAAAAATACGCACTAGTAGGAGAAAAATTAGGCCACAGCTGTTCACCACTTGTTCATAGTGAAATATTTAAAGATTTTAATTTAGATTATGAATATGGAAAAATTGAATGTAGTATCGATGAACTTAAAGGTGTTATTGATGACCTTAAAAATGGAATATATAGTGGATATAACGTAACTATTCCATACAAAAGAGAAGTTATGAAATATCTTGATGAAATATCAGAAGAAGCTTTGGCTATAGGAGCTGTTAATACAGTTGCTTATAAAGATGGTAAGGCAATTGGTTATAATTCAGACTATTATGGATTTAAAGATGAAGTAATACATTTTAATATAGATGTTAAGAATAAGAAATGTTTTGTTCTTGGTACAGGAGGTGCCTCTTTAGCCGTACATAAGGCTTTAGATGATTTAGGTGGAAATGTATTATATGTATCAAGAAATCCTAAAAATGACGAAACTATTTCTTATGAGGATTTAGAAAAAGAAAATGATATATTCTTAATTGTTAATACAACACCAGTTGGAATGTATCCTAATGTTGGTGTATCACCAATTAAAAAAGAAATAGCAAAGAAGGCTAAATATGTAATGGATGTAATATTTAATCCAAGACAGACACAAATTTTGCTTGATGCAGATTCAAAAATGGATGGATTTTATATGTTAGTTGCCCAAGCTGTAAAAAGTGAAGAAATATGGCAAGATAGAAAATATGAAGGCGATGTATCAAAACTCGTATTAAGAATCGAGGCGAAATTATAATGAATCATTTTGGAAGAATTTTTCAAGTTAATATATTTGGTGAATCACACGGAAGTGGAGTAGGTATATTAATCGATGGTGTAAAGCCTGGTATCAGCTTAAGTGAAGAAGATTTCAAAGCTGATTTATTAAGAAGAAAATCAGGTGGCTTAGGTACTACACCAAGAATTGAACCTGATGAAATAATTATTGAATCTGGTGTATTTAATGGTTATACTACAGGAGCACCATTATTATTGAGATTTTTAAATACTAATACTAAGAGTAAGGATTATTCTAATTTAGTTACTCATCCAAGACCATCACATGCTGATTTTACAGCTAATTATAAATATGATGGATTTAATGATTACAGAGGTGGAGGACATTTTTCTGCCCGCTTAACTTTAGGTATAGTAAGTGCAGGTGTAGTAGCTAAAAAGATATTAGGTGATGTTTGTTTTGAAACTAAGATAATTAATTTAGGTGGAGAAACTGACAATAATAAATTTAAAGATATTTTAAATAAATGTGTCGATGAAAAAGATTCTGTTGGTGGAATTGTTGAAATAAAAGTCAACAATTTGGAAAAAGGATTGGGTGAACCTTATTTTGATTCAGTTGAATCAGTATTATCACACTTGTTATTCTCTGTTGGCGGAGTTAAGGGTGTTGAGTTTGGAATTGGCTTTGATGGTGCAAGCCTATATGGTAGTCAATTTAACGATATGATAATTGATAAAGAAGGTCATACTAAGACTAATAACAACGGTGGTATAAATGGTGGTATTACAAATGGTAATGAACTTAATATTAAGGTGTTTGTAAAACCAACACCATCTATTGCAAAACCACAAGAAACATTTAATTTTAAAGATTCTAAGGTAGAAACTTTAGAAATTGAAGGAAGACATGACGCAGCTATTATTATAAGAGCTTGTGTAGTTTTAGAGGCTATGGTAGCAATTGGCCTTGCTGATTTAAAATTGGTTAACAATTCATTAAAAAATTAACACTTAATTAATTATATTAATTGTGATATAATAAACGACGAGGGAAATAAAGGAGATTAATTATATGTATAAAATTGTAAGAAGAAGAAATCTCAATCCAACTGTTACACAGTTTGAAATTGAAGCTCCACTAGTTGCCAATAAGGCAAAGGCTGGACAATTCATTATTTTACGTGTAAATGCAGATGGTGAAAGAATACCTTTAACTATTGCTGGTTGCAATAAAGAAGAGGGAACAGTAAAAATTATTTTTCAGATTGTTGGTGCAACAACTGAATTATTAAACCAAAAACAAGAAGGAGAATATATTGAAGACTTCGTAGGTCCTTTAGGAGTTCCAACTCATACTGATGGAATCAAAAAAGTATGTGTAGTTGGTGGTGGTGTTGGTTGTGCTATCGCTATGCCAGTTGCTCAAGAATTCCATAGATTAGGCTGCGATGTAACATCAATTATCGGTTTTAGAAACAAAGATTTATTAATTCTTGAAGATGAATTTAAAGCTTGTTCTAACAAATTACATGTTATGACAGATGATGGCTCTTATGCTAGAAAAGGTAATGTAACAGAACCACTTAAGGAAATGCTTGAAGCTGGTGAAAAGTTCGATATGATTATCACTATCGGACCACTTATCATGATGAAGTTCGTTACACTTACTGCTAAACCATTTAATGTACCAGTTACAGTATCAATGAACCCAATCATGATCGATGGTACAGGTATGTGTGGTGGTTGTAGACTAACACTTATCCAAGATGGTAAAAGAGTTACAAAATTTGCTTGCGTTGATGGTCCAGATTTCAACGGTTATGAAGTTGATTTTGATGAAGCTATGTTACGTGGTAGAATGTATTATGGCTTTGAACGTAAGGCACATGAAGAAGTATGTAACCTTTTAAATAAGAAAGCGTAGGGGGTAGTGAAAAATGGCTTTAGATCCTAAAAAACATGAAATGCCTACTCAAGATCCAAAGGTTCGTGCAAGAAACTTTAAAGAAGTAGCATTAGGTTATACAGCAGAAATTGCTTTAGCAGAGGCATCAAGATGCCTTAATTGTAAGAACAAACCATGTGTTAGTGGTTGTCCAGTAAACGTAAATATTCCTGATTTTATTCAAGAAATCAAGAAAAATAATTTTGAAGGTGCTTATCAAATTATATCTAAGTCTTCAAGTCTACCAGCAGTATGTGGTAGAGTATGTCCACAAGAATCACAATGTGAATCTAAGTGTACATTAGGTATTAAATTTGAACCAGTTGGAATTGGTCGTCTTGAAAGATTCGTAGCAGATTACCACAATCAAAATTCAACTGCAAAGCCAACTAAATTACCTTCAAATGGTCATAAGGTTGCAATAGTTGGTTCAGGTCCATCAGGACTTACTTGTGCTGGTGATTTAGCAAGATTAGGTTATGAAGTTACAGTATATGAAGCATTACACACAGCTGGTGGTGTATTAGTATACGGTATTCCTGAATTCCGTTTACCTAAGTCAATCGTTGCAAAAGAAGTTGAGACACTTAAGGAATTAGGCGTTGAAGTTGTTACTAACGTAGTAATTGGTAAGACTTTAACAATCGATGAATTATTTGAATCTGGCTTTGAGGCAGTATTCGTAGGTTCAGGTGCTGGTTTACCTAACTTCATGAATATTCCTGGCGAAGCATTACAAGGTGTATATTCAGCTAATGAATATTTAACTCGTTCAAATTTAATGAAATCATATTTAGACAAGCCTGTTACACCTATTATGAAGGGTGGTAAGGTTGCAGTTGTTGGTGGCGGTAACGTTGCTATGGATGCTGCACGTACAGCTTTAAGATTAGGTGCTGATAAGGTATATATTGTATATCGTAGATCAATGGAAGAACTTCCTGCAAGACGTGAAGAAGTTGAACATGCTATGGAAGAAGGAATTGAATTTAAGTTATTAAATAATCCTATTGAAATCTTAGGTTACAATAATCCTGATGATAAAAGAGATCCAAAGAATGGTTTCGTTACAGGTATGAAGTGCATTAAGATGGAATTAGGTGAACCAGATGCTAAGG
Source organism: Acholeplasmatales bacterium (assembly GCA_024695025.1). GTDB lineage: Bacteria > Bacillota_I > Bacilli_A > Acholeplasmatales > Anaeroplasmataceae > Anaeroplasma. The sequence goes on along the minus strand of JAILIY010000128.1, from coordinate 20,679 downwards.
GCAGAAGAAGACCAATGCCAATTGAAGGTTCTGAATTCATTTTAGATGTTGATACAGTTATTATGGCTATCGGTACATCTCCAAACCCACTTATCAAAAATACAACTAAGGGCTTAGAGGTTAATAACCATGGTGGTATCATCGTTAATGAAGCAGGCTTAACATCAAGAGAAGCAGTTTATGCTGGTGGTGATGCCGTTACTGGTGCTGCAACTGTTATTTCAGCTATGGGTGCTGGTAAGCTTGGCGCTAAATCAATTCACGAATATTTATCTAATAAATAAAAAAATATGCCGATTTGTTATTTATAACAATCGGCTTTTTTATTATTTTGGTGAATAAATAATATCTTCACTATATATGAAATTGATATATTCTAATAAATGCTTATCCCACGATTCTTCATTATGATATCCGTTTGGATCTACTACAAATCTTAATTTATAATTATTATCTTTTAAATAATTATATAAATTTAAAGCTGATTTATAATATGTATCTTCTATATACATAGAATCACTTTTTTCTTTTTTACCAACGTACAAAAATATTTTTTTGGTATTATCTATATTCTTATTTAAAAAATCATAAAATGCATTTTCAAATAAGAAGCTTGCTGTTGAAAAAGAACCAATATAATTGAATGTATCTTTATATGTAAAAGATATATATAAAGCTGTTATAGCAGCTAAAGAAGAACCATATATAAATCTATGACTTGGATCTTTATATACTGGATATTTCTTTTCTATATAAGGAATTAATGTATTTACGAAGTCAAAACAATAATTGTAACAAACTTCTAAGTTTTCGCTTTCAAATCTTTTTGATTCTTCATTTTCAATATGGAAAGGAGTATATTCGCTAACTCTACCTTTTTCACTACCCATATTGTGTATAGCTATACCTATTATTCTTTTATTCATCTCTTTTGCTGCGAAGGCTAAGGCTTTAGTTGCCCTTATAGATCTACCAAAGGCAGCGTGAGTGTCTCTAAAGGCGTTTTGTCCATCTAGAAGATATAATGTGTCAAAAGTTATACCATCTAAAACTCTTGGACGACTTACCTCAATTCTTACATCCCTATCTGATTTAGGAAAATGTATTGTAAAATATTCAACCATGTAAATCACCACTACTTTATAATTACATTATAAACAAAAGTAGAAGTGAAGACAATAAAAAAAGATTTGCCACTTGGACAAATCTTATTTTTATAATTAAGCTCTGTTGTAGAATTCGACAATTAATTGTTCGTTGATTTCAGGTAAGAATTCATTTCTTTCAGGGATTCTTACGAAAGTACCAACTTGCTTGTCTTCATCAAAAGAAACATATTCAGGACGGCTAATCTTAGCAGCTAATGCTTCCTTAACTACCTTAAGATCCTTTGAAGTTTCCTTCATAGAAATCTTTTGACCTGGCTTACATCTATAAGATGCGATATCGATCTTCTTGCCATCTACTAAAATATGACCATGGTTAACTAATTGTCTAGCTTGTGGTCTAGTAGTAGCGAAACCTAAACGATAAACTAAGTTATCTAATCTAGTTTCTAAAGTCTTAAGGAAGTTAACACCAGTCATACCTTCCATCTTTGAAGCTTCGTTAAAAGTCTTAACAAATTGCTTTTCAGATACACCATAAGTGAATCTAACCTTTTGCTTTTCAGCTAATTGCAAACCGTATTCTTTCATCTTAGTACGCTTTGCACCATGTTGACCTGGAGCAGTTTTTCTCTTAACTAATTCTTTACCTGTTTCAGAAATAGAATAGCTTAAACGACGAGAAACTTTCCAGCTTGAACCTGTGAATCTTGACATTTCTATGTCCTCCTATAAATATAATATTTTATTGGGGATAAATGTACTGGACCAAATCTTTAGGATATCTTAAATTAAGCTTTCACCTATAGGCAATGAAGATTACTAACAAAACCGTATGGCTTTAAGATATTTACTTAGGAGTTTGGACTATTGCCTTTTACCCACGCTCTACGATTATATCAAACAGAAGTAATAATGTCAAACAAAATTTATATTTAATATTTTATATCTATTTATATTATATATAATTGGTTTAATTTAAGGAGAAAAAACTACTTGAAACATGTATATGAAAAAAATTTTAAAAAAAGATTAAATTAATGTTGACAAACCAATTTAGTTAGGTTAAACTAATTACAGTTAGTTTTTACTAACCCCTAATAATTACCCCCTAATTAAGTCAGGTATTTTCCTCTAAACTATTTCTTATATTTGACTTAATAAATTATTATAAAAACTAACTTAAGAATTAATCCCCTTTAAAAATGCTTCGAAAGAAGCGTTTTTTTCGTTATTGTGATAAAAAATACTTGTAATTTGTTGTAAGATAATATAAAATGATAAAGTAAAAGTTTGTACCGCCTAACTAGGTATGTACAATTTTTTAATGAATTATTAGTTAGAAATATCTAACTATTGGGGGTTGATTTATATGCCACTTGTAATAGCTCCTGTAAATCAGGAATTTAAAATTATTAAAATACTAGTTTCAGACGAAAAGGTTAAGAAACATTTAGAAGCTTTGGGGATTGCTCCTAATCAGGGTATCACAGTATTACAAGTAACTGATGGTAATGTCATTGTGAAAGTTAAAGAGGGTAGACTAGCACTTGACAAGCATGTAGCAGCAAAGATAGTTGTTGCTTAATCAAATGAAACGAAAGGAAAAAAAGAGGAAAAATGGAAAAACGTTTAGACGAACTTGTTATCGGTGAATCTGGCGTCATCAAAACTGTTGGTGGCGAAGGCCGTATAAGAAGAAGACTATTCGACATGGGTGTAACTCCAAATGCAGAAGTTTTCTTAAGAAAGAAAGCACCACTTGGAGATCCAATCGAAGTAACCTTAAGAGGTTATGAGCTTACATTACGTAAAAGTGAAGCGCAAAATGTAATAGTAGTTTTAAATGATGAAACTGCTAAAGAGGAGGGTGACAAATAATGGCAAAGACAAAGTTTACTTTCGCTCTTGCTGGTAACCCTAACTGTGGTAAGTCAACATTATTTAATGCGTTAACTGGTGCAAATGCTTATGTTGGTAACTGGCCAGGTGTAACAGTTGATAAAAAAGAAGGTACATATAAGAAGACTCCAGAACCTGTATCTATCTTAGACTTACCTGGTATTTATTCTTTATCACCATATACACCAGAAGAAGTTATAGCAAGAGATGTAATTTTAGGCACACAATCAAATGGTAAGGGTGGTTTTGAGGAAAAGCCAAACGTTATTATTAACATTGTAGATGCTACAAACTTAGAAAGAAATTTATATTTAACAACACAATTAATTGAAATGGATGTTCCAGTTGTTGTTGCTTTAAATATGATGGATTTAGTTGAAAAGAACGGTAATAAGATTGATAAGACCGTTATTGAAGCTAAATTAGGTGTTCCTGTAGTTGCAATATCTGCTCAAAAGGGCGAAGGTATTGAAGACTTAATGACTCATGCTTACAATGAAGCTAGTCGTGAAAGAAAGGGTTCAACTTTCTTACAAGAAGGTCCTTTAGGTCATTTAATCAGTGACTGTAAGGCTGCTTTTACAGGACTTGAAGTATCTCATCCTTTATTCCATGCAATAAAATTAGTAGAAAATGATGAAATTGAAACAAAAGCACATCCTGATTTAGTTAAGGTTGTTGATGAATTCAAAAAAGAATTCAACGACGAAGTATTTGGTGATGATTTAGAAGCAGTAGTAGCTGATGCTAGATATTCATTCATTTCTAAAAATTTATCTATAGCAAAGACAAATGCTGAAGGTAAAGAAATTAAGGTTGAAGGAAAGACTAAGTTAACTAAGTCTGACAAGGCTGATAAAATTTTAACAAATAAGTGGGCAGGTATTCCTATCTTCTTATTAATATTATTCTTAGTATTCCACTTAACATTCTCAGGAGACTTCCTATTCTTAGGTAAATTAATCAACTTTAAGGAAGCTTCATTTGCAGACTCAGAGTACTGGGCAGAATTATTCTGGACAGAAGATGGTATTAACTCTCCAGGTGTTATTATTTTCAATGGATTTAATTCATTCTTTGGATGGCTTGCACATTTCTTAACTGATGCAATCGATAAGACAAGCTGGCCTGATATGTTAAAGGGCTTTTTGTGTGATGGTTGTATTGAAGGTGTACTTGCAGTATTATCATTCATTCCAGTAATTTTAGTATTATTCTTATTCTTCTCAATTCTAGAAGATTCAGGTTATATGGCACGTGTTGCATTCATCTTAGATAGAATTTTCCGTAAATTCGGTTTATCAGGTAGAGCATTCATGCCAATGATTATGGGCTTTGGTTGTTCAATTCCAGCTATGATTAACACTAGAACATTAGCTGAAGATAGAGAAAGAACAGCTACAATTCGTGTAATTCCATTCTTCTCATGTGGTGCTAAGTTACCTATCTTAACAGCATGTGCAGGTGCAGTTGCAGAAATGGCTGATATCTCTAATGTAGATTTAATTACTTATTCAATGTATTTAATTGGTATGGTTATTGCAATCATAACAGTAATTGTTATGCGTAATACAACAATGCGTGGTCAAGTACCTCCATTTATTATGGAATTACCTCAATATCATAGACCATCATTTAGAGCAACTATGATTCACTTATGGGATAAGACTAAGCATTATGTTAAGAAGGCATTTACAATTATCTTAGTTTCAACAATTGTTATTTGGTTCTTATGCCATATTGATTTCAGTTGGCATCTAATTGAAGATGAAGAAATCGATCAATCAGTAATCGCAAATATTGGTAATTTATTCTCACCAATTTTCACTCCTATGGGATTTGGTAAGCAATTAAATGACGGTTATGAATGGGTATTTGTTGTTGGTGCTGTAACAGGTTTAATTGCAAAAGAAAATGTTATCGCAACATTCGCAACAATTGCTGCATGTATCGCTGCTGCAATTTCTTTAGATCCTGAAATCGCTGCTTTAGTTGCAGAAGAAGACGAAGTTGCATCTGTTCAAGCAATGGTTGCTGCAACTGGTATTTCTAAAGCTGGTATCATCGCATTTATCGTATTTAACTTAACAACTATTCCATGTTTTGCAGCCGTAGCTACAGCTAAGGGTGAATTACAACAAGGTAAGTTAGGTTGGACATTATTATTCTGGGTTGTTGTATCATATGTTTCTGGTGTAGTTGTTTATACAACATTAGAATATGTATGGCCAGTAGCTTTATGGATTGTTGCTGCAGTTGCTGCAGGCTTTGCAATTCATTTCATCAATAAATATTTAGATAATAAAAAAGCAATGGCAACTGCTTAATTAAAAATTAATAAGGAGGGGTTTAAATGTTGTTTTTAATGTCAGTAAAAAATATAATAATTACAACAATAGTTGTAGTTTTAGCTGTATCTTATGTACTTGGCTACATAGGTTATGCAATATATAAATTAATTAAACATATTCCCCTTGAAACATGCGATTGTAAAGCTGCATCTAAAAACAAGAAGATGTTGAAAAACATCAGAAATGAATTAGATGAAGAAAGAAAAAATAGCTTTAATTGTTCATGTCATAATAAATAATATTTAGGTCATCTTCGGATGACCTATTTTTTTCTATGATTTATAAATAAAATGTGGTATTATTTAGAAGATGTTTGAGGTGGACTATGAAAAAACAATTAATAGCTAATATATTAATATTAATCGCATCCTTTACAGGCATTTTAATCGCATTTATTTTTGATGGATATTTCAATTTAAAATATTATACAAATTGGTCTAATTTACTTGCTTTAGTTTCATCAATATTATTTATTATTAATTATTTATTAAAGGATAAAATAAATTATGTACTAAAGTTTTTTAAAATAAATACGGCTTTAATGCTTACTGTAACTCTTTTAATTGTGCTATTTGTATTAATTCCTACATATGATTGGAATGTATCATTTTTCTTGCTTAAAAGGCAGGCATCATTTGTACATTTCATAGTTCCTGTTTTAAATGTATTAGTATTTATATTTGTTGAAAAATATAATTATAATAAAAAAGAAAAAATATGGATGTCTCTTTCTATAAGTTTAATATATATAATATTAATATCTATATTAATTTTAACTAAGACTGTGACACCACCATATAATTTTTTAGATTATTATCATGAATCAATTATATTTACTATTATTGTTATATTTGTGATAATATTAATGCTTATTGGATTTTCATTTTTATATACAAGCGAAAGAATTAAAAAACTAGATTAATTGAAAACAATACTAAAATTATGTTATAATTTTTATTTGTAGGAGTGATTATTTTTTATGATGTATGATCAAATATTAGTTAGATTTGGGGATTTAACTTTAAAAGGAAAGAATCAAAAAGATTTTTTAAAGGCCTTATATAAGCTATTTGATGTTAAAATGGAAGGCTTAAAGGTTGATGTTGAATATAGACACGATAGAATATTTATTCATTTAAATGATGAAGATGTAAATAAAGTATTAGAAAGACTTGGTTATATATCTGGTATATCATCATATTCTTTAGTAGTTAAATGCACAAATGATTTAAATGATATTAAAGAGACATCATATAAATTAATGAAAGATGTTGTCAGTGAAAAAGAAACAACATTTAAGGTTAATACTAAAAGATGTTTTAAGGATTATCCTTTAACAAGTGTTGAAATCACTAAACATGTTTCAGGTTATGTTTTATCTAACCATAAATTATTAAAGGTTGATGTACATAATCCTGAAGTAGAATTAAATATTGAAGTTAGAAATGACGCTGCTTATTTATTTAATACAAATATAAGAGCATTAGGTGGTTATCCTGTAGGTACTGCAGGTAAGGGCTTATTAATGCTAAGTGGTGGTATCGATTCACCAGTTGCAGGCTTTTTAGCAATGAAGCAAGGAATTGAAATTGAGTGCATTCATTTTGAATCAACTCCACTAACATCAATAGAATCTGCTCAAAAGGTTGTAGATTTAGTAAAAAAAATGGCTAAATATGCACCACAAAATAAAATAAATTTACATATGATTCCTTTTAAAGAGATTCATGTTGCACTTCTTGAAAATGTACCTGAATCTTATAATATAACTATTATGAGAAGAATGATGTATAGAATAGCAACTAAGCTTGCTGAAAAAAAAGGCATCTTATGCTTGGTTAATGGTGAATCAGTTGGACAAGTAGCAAGTCAAACATTAGGTTCTATGAATACAATTAATAATGTCACAAATTATCCTATACTGAGACCATTATGTACTTATGATAAACAAGATATTATTTCAATAAGTAAAAAGATTGATTGTTATGACTTATCTATTAAGCCATTTGAAGATTGTTGTACAGTATATGTACCTAAGGCTCCTGCTACTCATCCTCATATTAATAAAGCAGAGTTATATGAAAAAACATTTGACTATGAAACAATGGTAAATTGGGCAGTTGATAATGTTAATAGTATTACAATATCAACAGATAGTGATTTAGAATTACCTTTACTTGGTTTAGAAGTCAGAGAAGTTATACAAGAATTAAAGAAGAGGTGATTCGATGAACTTATATATTAAAGCGAGTTCCATACAAAGATTTCTTGCTTATGCTATAGATATTGCTTTAATCACTATTTTAGCTTATATATTTACTTTGATTGTTTTAAATATAAGTCCATATGATATGGAAAGATATAATGAATTATCTGAATTAATAACAGATAAAATGGATTTATATGTAAAAGAAAATTCTACAGAAAATTTTATTGATTATATCGGTAGATCAGAATTCAATGAATTTATTAAATTATCAATGATTCAATTTTTGATTCAAATGATTATCAATATTGTATTTGTGGCATTGTATTTAGTTGTATTACCTTATTTTTGGGAAAAACAAACTGTCGGTAGACTTGTAGCTAAGATTAAAGTTATAAGACATACTGGTGATATCAAGTGTGGTGTAGGTAATCTACTAAGAAGAGAAATGATAGGTACTTTATTATTTTATTTATTGTTAGGACCATTTTCTATTTTAGTTTGGATAAGTGCTCTTGTGGCATCCTTAAAAGGTAGAAGTGTAGTAGATTATATAGGAAATACCGATTTAGTTATGTATAATCCTGTCACAGTTGATCCAGAAATGATGAATAATCAAAATATGAACTATTTTAACAATCAAAATAATCCATATAAGAATGATAATTATAAAGATGATGCTATAAATGCTGAAATAAAAGATATAAAGGATGGTGATGAAACATCAGATGATAGTGAAGATGATTACATTGTCATTTGATGCATACTATGAGATTTATATTGATAAAAAATGTAGCTGAATACAAAGATACTATTAGCGAAGTAGTAATGTCTTTAGTTGGAGCTAATATAAAATGTGAAACTAGAGATAGTCACTTGGTTATATATCATAGATATGAGAATTTAGAAGAACTAGAAGACTTATTATTAGCGCTAGAAACTGGTTTAATGTGCAGTATACATGCCTATAATTCTTACGATAGGGAAGAATTAAAGCTAAAGAAGGAACTAAATATAGCTTTAAAACTAATAGATTCATTACCAAATGGAGTATACGATTTGAAGAGTGCTTTATTGGCAAACAATAAGATTAATAACCCAAATGAAGTATTAGAATTTATTTTAGATAGAAGCGATATTAATCAAGATTTTATTAAAGGCTTTGCAGAATGCGATTTAAATGTTTCAAAAGCCTCTAAAGTAATGCTGATACATAGAAATACAATGAATTACAAATTAGATAAATTGAAAGAAGTATCTGACTTTGATTTAAGGAAATTTAAAGATGCATTTATCTTGTATTCATTAATAAACGACAAATAAAATTTGTGCAAATTGTACATATACATACTTTTTAAAATCATTTATAATAAATATGAATTAGGAGGAACCAATTATGGCTCAATTAGATTTAATTAATATTAACAAAATTTATCCTAACGGAGTTCAAGCAGTTTTTGACTTCAATTTACATATTGACGATCAAGAATTTATTATTTTCGTAGGACCTTCAGGATGTGGTAAATCAACAACATTACGTATGATTGCTGGTCTTGAAGATATTTCATCAGGCGATTTTTATATTGATGGTAATAAAATGAATAACGTCAATCCAAAAGACCGTGGTATCGCAATGGTTTTCCAATCATATGCCCTATATCCACATATGTCTGTATTTAATAATATGGCATTCGGTTTACAATTACGTCGTATGCCTCGTCAAGAAATTGCTCAAAGAGTTTCAGTTGCTGCAAAGATGTTAGGTCTTGAAGCTTTCTTACAAAGATTCCCAAGACAATTATCTGGTGGTCAATGTCAACGTGTTGCTTTAGGTAGAGCTATCGTTCAACAAGCTGGTGTATTCTTACTAGACGAACCACTATCTAACCTAGATGCTAAGCTACGTGTTACAATGCGTGGTGAATTAACTAAGTTACATAGACAATTAGGTTGTACAACAATTTACGTAACACATGACCAAATCGAAGCCATGACAATGGCAACTAGAATCGTAGTTATGAGAGACGGTCGTATTCAACAAGTTGGTACTCCAAGAGAAGTATATGATGCTCCTGCAAATGTATTCGTAGGTGGATTCATCGGTACACCTCCAATGAACTTTATTCATGGTGAATTAAATGATAAGGGTGTATTTACTTCATCAAAAGGTAATTTTAAGATTCAAATTCCTGAAGGTAAATTAAAAGTAGCTCGTGAAAAGGGCTATGAAAATAGAGAAATAATTTTTGGTATTCGTCCAGAAGATGTTTATGATGAACAAAATGAAGTTATGAAGGTTGTTTGGGCAAATGCTATGGTTGATATCACTGTAGAAATTTCAGAATTATTAGGTGCTGAAACTAACATCTATACTGATGTTGATGGCGACCCAATTATCGCTGCAGTTCCATCAAGAGACGATTTAGCTCCTGGTCAACCATTAAAATTATGGTTCGATATGAATCACTGCCACTTATTCGATGCTGATACAGAATTATTAATTAATGAATCAACTTCATTAAAGCAAGATTCTGACAATGATGACAGCGAAGAATTATAATTAAATTATTAAAGACTACTCCGGTAGTCTTTTTTTTATTAATAAAAATTTAAGAATTATTTAAAGATTTCGTACTTATTTTAGTATAATATAGGAAATGTAAGTGCTTTTATCGTTGTATAAGAAAAAATTATCGAAAAACGATAAAAACTTATTGACAAATAATAATTACTAGTATATGATTGAAACTGTAATTTTATATGGGAGGTAGAGTATGAATAACTTGAGTAGAGAAACAAGTAAAGAGAACTTAAAGAAATATTCTTCAATCTTTTATAAATTATTAATGGTTATCAAAGTTTTTTTGATAGTCTTTGCCGTAATTTTTATTGTTTTAGGTCTTACAACATTTATGTTAGGTGTAAGCGATAAGATATCAGATATTTATAGGGATCATCCAAAAATGTTTGAAAATATTGATTTTGAAAAAGATGATGCTTTGATGTTTGTTAAAAATGAAGTTACAGTAGAAGAAATCTATCTAAGTGGTGATTTGGACAAATTGATGTATGGATATGCTGTATATTACGCTGCACATGCTGCGATAATGGTTGTATCAGTATGTTTATGTCATTATGTTCAAAAGATATTTAAGCTTATAAGCTTAAGTGAATCACCATTCGATACGAAGTTATTGAAACCGTTAAAGATTTTATTTATTATTTTAACTATTTTTTCAGTTATAAAATCAGGATTACTTGGTTTATTAGTTGGCGGTATCTTATTATGTATGTATTTTATGTACATGTATGGATGTAAAATGCAGGAAGATGAGGATCATACACTATGATTAAATTACGACTTGATATGATAATGCTTGAAAAAGGAATATCACTTCAAGAATTAGCATCTAAGGTAGGTATTACAAATGCCAATATGTCGAATATCAAGACAGGTAAGATTAATGCCATTAGATTTTCAACGCTTGATGCTATATGTAAAATATTAGATTGCCAGCCAGGTGATATACTAAAATATGTCGAAGATGACTTAGAAGAAAATAGTGAGATTGATAAATAATATAATATTAGATGAGGAGTTGTTATTTTGTTAGAGTTAAAGAAGATTGTTAAAGACTATAAAGTCGCAGATACATATGTTCATGCTTTAAAAGGTATCAGTTTAAATTTTAGAGATAATGAATTTGTATCAATTTTAGGTCCATCAGGATGTGGTAAGACTACTACATTAAATATCATTGGTGGTCTTGATAAATATACCGAAGGTGATTTGGTAATTAATGGTGTTTCAACAAAAACATTTAAGGATAGAGATTGGGACGTATATAGAAACCACAGAATTGGTTTTATATTCCAAAGCTATAACTTAATTCCACACCAAAACATTTTATCAAATGTTGAACTTGCATTAACTATTGCAGGTGTATCAAAAGAAGAAAGAGTAGCTCGTGCGAAGCAAGCTTTAGATAGAGTTGGTCTTAAGGATCAATATTATAAAAAGCCTAACCAATTATCTGGTGGTCAATGCCAAAGAGTTGCTATTGCGCGTGCTTTAGTTAATAATCCAGATATATTACTTGCAGATGAACCAACTGGTGCACTTGATACAGTAACATCTGTACAAATCATGGAATTAATCAAAGAAATATCAAGTGAAAAATTAGTAATCATGGTTACACATAACCCTGATTTAGCTGAAAAATATTCTACACGTATTGTTAAATTATTAGATGGTGAAGTTTTAGAAGACTCTAATCCTTTATCTGATGAAGAAGTAGAAAACCTAAAGTCTAGTCCAATAGTTGAACAACCTAAAGAAGCTTCTGTTTTTGAAGAAGTTGAATCACAAACTGAGGATGAAAAAGAAATAGAGGCTGAATCTAAAAATAATGATAATAAAGAAAAGGCCAAAATGAGTCTTTGGACAGCTATTAAGCTTTCAGGAAAGAATTTATATTCTAAGCTTAAAAGAACTATCATGGTAGTTGTTGCTGGTTCTATAGGTATTATTGGTGTATCAACAGTATTATCAGTATCTCAAGGTGTAAGAGATTATATTGATGGTATTCAAGATGACTTATTATCAGGTAACCCTATATCAATTAGTGAAAAAACAATAGATTTAGATACAGTAACAAGTCTAATGAATACATCTAATAATGTTGAATATGTTAAAAAAGGTGATTATGTAGGTGTTGATTCATTATTACAATACGTTGCCTTAAATCAAGATAAATTCCAAAAATTATTACAAAACAATGCAATAAATGAAGATTATATTAGATACTTAAAGAGTATGCCAAAGGAGTATTATTCTGCAATAGAATTTAATTATGGTATCGACTTTACAGCATCTATTTATACTGATTATAATGTTTCAAATGGTACAGAAGCACCAAGAGCTAGCCAAGAAAAAATCAATGAATTAAAGGGCTTAAAACAAAACATTTCAATTGAAGGTATTACAAAACAATATTATTCAATGTTATCAATGAATGAAGAAGCTAGTCAATATGCCTCAACACTATCTGGATTGGTAAATCCACTATCACAATGTATTGATGACAATGATTATATTAGAAAACAATACAATTTAGTTGCTGGAAATATGCCAAAAAATCCTGAAGACATTTTAGTAGTAGTTGATAGTGATAGAAGACTTGAAGATATTACATTAAGTCAATTAGGTTATTTATCACAAAATGAATCTCAAGCTTTAATTTATGAAGCATCTGCAAAATTTAATGAAACTGAAAAATCAGGTGATAAGACTAAAGCTGCTGCATATAGAAAAGCATATGAAAACACTAATTTAATCAAGAAAAAATTTGAATATGATGAACTATTAGATCAAGAAGGTGAATCAAGATTCATTTGGTACCCTAATAATTTAATTTATTCAAATATCAACGATGATAATTCAAGAATTTACAACAGTAAATCTGATAATTGGGAATCAGGTACTGTTGCAGAAGCAATACAAGCTAATGGTACAAAGGGTATTAAACTAAATGTATGTGGTATCGTACAACCTAAGAAAAATGTAAATTATGGTGCTTTATCTAGTGGCTTTTTATATAGTGAAGATTTAGCTCGTGCTACTGTTAAGATTAATAAGAATTCTGATATAGCACAAGCTATCACAAGAGATGTTAGTCCACTTGAAATAGATAAAATAAATTATGAATATCAATTCAATGATTGTAAATTAAATGTTGAAAACGAATCTGATTTCTGTACAGTAACTTCTTACAAATCAGGAGATATCAATAAAAAATTAGATCCTAAATCAGATGGTAGTGCATATGATGAAACTAATGAAACAGATGTAGCTAAATATAAATATTCATATGTTTCATTATCAAATAGTCAAACATCATCAATGATTGCAAGTATGATTGCTGCATATGGTCAAGGTGAAAAGACATACGCATTTAATGAAAACACTGTAGGTGCTTCATTTATTCCAATTAATATTAATGTTTATCCAAACAATTTTGATGATAAAGATTTAGTTATTGATTACTTAAAGGATTGGAACGATGAAGAAAAGCAATTAAAAATCTACAACTGGGATGTCGAAACATTTAATGGCTTAGCATCACTAGATTCTAATGGTTATAATGAAAATGGTCATCATGTTGATAGTGATGGTTATTATACACTAGAATTTGCTGAAAGAAGTGAAATTAGATTTAATGACCCAGCTGAATTAATTATTTCAATTATTAACAGTGTAATTAATATCATCACTTATGCATTAGTTGCATTTACCGCATTATCACTAGTTGTATCAACAGTAATGGTTGGTATTATAACTTATGTATCAGTTGTTGAACGTACTAATGAAATCGGTGTTATTCGTTCACTTGGTGGTAGAAAGAAGGATGTTAGTCATTTATTCAATGCAGAATCAATTATCATTGGTTTAGCATCTGGTATATTTGGTATAATTGTTACTGGTATAATATCATTGTTTGCCAATATTTTAGTAACGCAAGTTTCAGATGGTACTATAACCGCTATTGCCCACTTGACACCACAAAATATGATTACTATGATCTTGGTAAGTGTAATCTTAACTGCTATTTCAGGTATTATACCTGCACGTGCTGCGGCTAAGAAGGATCCAGTAGACGCGTTAAGAACTGCATAATATACAAAAACAGGATGAGCTTAGCTCATCTTGTTTTATTTTTTTTATAATGTTATAATAAAATATGGTTTTATCGATTGAAGAAGGTGATTATATGTATTGTAAGAAGTGCGGTAACTATATAGCCAACGGAATTGACAAATGTCCAATGTGTGGTTGGGTTTTAGGAGAAGAAGTTATTGAAGAAGTAAAAAAAGAGGAAGTTGTTGAGAAAAAGCCTTTAGCTAAAGGTAAGCTTATTGTTGAAATATTAAGCTTATTTTTAGTTGTTTTATCTATAGTATTTGTATCATCACTTAAGTTTTTTAGTAAAGATGGAGATGCTGTAGAGACAATGCTATATGTTCTTAATCATGGCAAAGAAACATATATTATATCTTGTGGAAACAAGGTTAGTGATTGGTTTAGATATAGTAGCTTGGATGGCTTAAAGAATTTTATTTTATTTAAAGTAATCATTTATTATATTTCACTTATTGGCTCTATTGTAATTACGGTATTTTCAGCCAGAAATATATTATTATTAATTAAGAAAAATGAAGTTAAGATATCTAGTTTAGGATTCTCATTATTGATATATGGTTTAACAAATATAATATATATTAATACTTCAAATACTAGAGCCATTGGCATATTTTTAACTGCTTTAATCGCGATAGTTTCGTGTATAATTGCGTTAAAAGTTAAATCAAATGAAGAAGATTTACCTAAAAAAGTATTTAGTTTTTCTTGTGTGAGTGTAGTATTAATATTTGCTTTTGTTATAGTTTCTCAACTTTGTTTATTTGTATATGGTGAAGAAGATATTACTTTAACTGAATATGTATTTTATTCTAATGCTAGAAAAATAGAATATGATACTAATACTTTAGGTGTACCAGCAAGTGTTATATTATTGATTTTTACAGTATTTTTATCAGTTTTACCATGCATATTAATCAGTATGAAAAAAGAATCTAAAATAAATCCAATAAGTTATGTATCTGTTGGTTTTACTTTTGTAAGTCTTGTTGTTTCTTTTTTCTCAATTGTTTTATATAATAAGAAGGGTAGCGAAAAAATAGCCATCTCTCCTATGTTTATAGTTGCTTATGCACTTGCTTTAGTTGCGACTATACTTTTAACTATGGCATTTATAATTAATTATAAGGAGAATCAAAAAAAGAAGATTTACAATTTATAGTGGAGGTTTTATGAAAACTATATTAGTAACTGGTGGTATGGGGTATATTGGTTCTCATACAGTAGTAGAATTAATAAATAAAAATTATGATGTTATTATCGTAGATAATTTATATAATTCTAACAAGATTGTTTTAAAAAGAATTAATATAATTACAGGTGTAACTCCAAAATTTTATGAAGTAGACTGTTGTGATTATAATAATTTTGAAAAAATATTTAAAGAAAATAAAATAGATGCAGTAATTCATTTTGCAGGTCTTAAGGCAGTTGGTGAAAGTGTTAATTTACCACTTAAATATTATCAAAATAATTTAATATCTACACTAAATTTAATTGATTTAATGAATAAATATAATGTTAAGAATTTAGTATTTTCATCAAGTGCGACTGTATATGGTGCTCCAAAGAGTGTACCTATTGATGAAACATTTGATTTACATGTCACTAATCCATATGGAAGAACTAAATTAATGATTGAAGATATGTTGAGAGATTATTGTTTTGTTAATAAAGATTTCAATTGTGCACTTTTAAGATATTTCAATCCAATCGGCGCTCACAAAAGTGGCTTAATTGGTGAAAATCCAAATGGTATTCCAAACAATTTAATGCCATACATAACTCAAGTAGCTATCGGTAAAAGAGAATTTTTAGGCATATTTGGTAATGATTACAACACAGTTGATGGAACGGGAGTAAGAGATTATATTCACGTATGTGATTTAGCTTTAGGCCATGTTTTAACATTAGACAAATTATTTACAAACTCTGGTTTAGTTACGTATAATTTAGGTACTGGTAAGGGTACTAGTGTCCTTGAATTACATGACGCATTTGAAAAAGCTTGTGGCTTTAAAATTCCATATAAGATTATGCCAAGAAGAGCTGGAGATATAGATTCTTGTTACGCAAATTGTGATAAAGCATATAAAGAGATTGGCTTTAAGGCACAATATAATATTGATGATATGTGTAAGGATTCTTGGAATTGGCAAAAGAATAATCCTGATGGATATACAGAATAATGGATGAAATATTTAAACAATATATAGATTTAGAATATAAATCATTTTCTTTAAAAATAGTACCTAATACTAAAATATTAGGTATTAGAAGTGATAATTTAAAATTAATTGCCAAAGAATATGCAAGTAATAATCTTGCATATTTTAATTCTAATTTAGAATATCATGAAGAAAAGATGGTTTATATGTTTATGTTATCTTATATTAAAGATGTTGATTTAATATATGATAAGCTTGATGAATTTGTCCCTAAAATTGAAAATTGGGCTCAGTGTGACGCTTTACTCAATATAAAACGAATAAAGAAAAATAGAGACAAATTTATGCCTTTAGTTAAGAAATATAGATATTCTTCACGTGAATTTGAATCAAGATTTGCACTTATTATGTTACTTAGTCATTATATGGATGAAGAATATTTAGATTTTATATTTGAAACAATAGAGAATTTAAAATCTGATAAATATTATACTGAAATGGCTGCGGCTTGGTTAATATGTGAATGCTTCATTAAGCATAGAGATTATACATATAAAAGATTTAAAGATTTAAAAGTAAGTAAATTTATATTTAATAAAGCTATTCAAAAGATTAAAGAATCATATAGAGTATCTTTAGAAGACAAAGAATATTTAAAGACTTTAAAGAGGAAATAAATATGATGAGATTAGATAAGCTTTTAAGTCATTCTAATTATGGTACTAGAAAAGAAGTAAAACAACTAATAAGAAAAGGATTCGTATTAGTTAATGGTGAAGTAATATTAGATGATGACTTTAAAGTAGATGAAGAAAAAGATGAAATAGTTATCGCAAATAACGAAATTAAATGGGAAAAATATATTTATATAATGCTAAATAAACCAGATGGTTATGTGAGTGCGACTTATGATAATTTTAAGCCTACAGTAATAAGCCTAATAGAAGGCTATGACAAAAGAAATATATTTCCTGTCGGAAGACTAGATATAGATACAGAAGGCTTACTTTTAATAACAAATGATGGTATGCTTGCCCATAAATTATTATCACCAAAAAGCCATGTAGACAAAAAATATTATGTTGAATTTGAAGGTGAATATAAAGAATCATTTAAAGATAGATTCAAAGAAGGCATCATCTTGGATGATGGATATAAATGCTTACCTGCCAAAATTAATTATTTAGGTGATAATAAGTGTGAAGTCATAATAAGAGAAGGTAAATTCCATCAAGTCAAAAGGATGTTTGAAGCACTAGGCTCTCGTGTGATATATTTAAAAAGAATTGAGTTTGGTTCCCTAGTTTTAGATAATAATCTAAAGCTTGGAGAATATAGAGCATTAACTGAAGAAGAAATAAAAAAATTAATTGAGAATTAAGCATAATATTCATATTATTATGAATATGAAAAAAGATATTGATTTTTATAGAATATAATGTTAAAATACTTTTGCGTTTCGTTTTAAGAAACGACCTTGCTTAGGACCTAACCTAAGCCTAAAGACCATAAGGAGGTAAATTAAAATATGAAAAAGTATGAAATTATGTACATTCTTCGTTCTAATTTAGATGCTGAAGCTGTTAAGGCTGAAGTTGAAAATGCAAAGAACATTATTACATCTAACGGTTCTAAAGTTTTAGATGTAAATGAATGGGGCTTTAAAGAATTAGCATACGAAATTGCAGGTAACAAGAAAGGTTACTATGTAGTTATGAATGTTGAAGCTACTAAGGAAGCTATCAATGAATTCAACCGTATTGCTGGTTATAGCGAAACAATCATTCGTCATATCGTAGTTGTTGATGGCGAATAATTAGGAAAGAGGTATTTTATATGAATAGAGTATCTTTAACAGGTAGAATTACTAAGGATCCTGAAATTCGTTATTCATCTAATGGAGCAAGCTATTTAATGTTTACTCTAGCAGTTGATAGACAAGTAAGAGATGCTAGTGGTCAAAGACAAGCAGATTTTATAAACTGTACAGCATTTGGTCAAACTGCTGATTTTATCGGTCGTTTTATTAAAAAAGGCTTTATGCTTGCTGTAAGTGGTAGAATCCAATCAAGAAGCTATCAAGGACAAGACGGACAAATGCGTTATGTCACTGAAGTTTTATGCGAAAATGTTGAAAACCTAACACCAAGAGATCCAAATAGTCAACCTACATTTAATAATGAGGCAAAACCTCAATATCAAAATCATCAACAAAACTACAACAACCCTACATATGGTAGCAATAATGGATACAATAATCCATCTTATGGACAAAGCTATCAAAATGATAAGGGCAGTGAACCTGAATCATATAATGTTTCAGTAGATGATAATGATTTACCATTCTAATAAGGAGGATATATAATATGCAACAAAATAGAAGAGATCGTGACGGTCAACGTCGTGGCGGTCGTAGAAAAGTTTGTTATTTTACACAAAACCATATTGAACATATTGATTTTAAAGATGTAGATTTATTAAGAAAGTTCGTTACTGATAGAGGTAAAATCTTACCTAGACGTGTAACTGGTACATCTGCTAAGTATCAAAGAAAGCTTGCTATCGCTATTAAAAGAGCAAGACATATGGCTTTATTACCATTCGTAAAAGACTAGTAAATAACATGTGAAGTGACACGCTCACTCGCAAGAAAATGACATAAAACATAAGTATGAATGACCTTGTCAATTTGGCAGGGTCTTTTATTTTTGTCCTGATCCATCCAGCCTACTTCACCAGCCACTTATATATGTCATATATAAAGCCCTGCCATGAACGAGACTGTTGCACGGATGACAAAAATTGCTGATGAGAGTTGCAATATATCAAAATTATGATATAATAATGATAGGAGATGATGATTATGCAAAATATTAGACCATCAGCAGAATTAAGAAATAAGTACAATGAAATATCAACCTTATGTAAGGAAACTAGAGAACCAGTTTATATAACAGTAAATGGTCATGGTGATACTGTAATATTGAGCTTAGAACAATTTAATCAAATGCAGGCTGAATTAGAATTATTAAAAATGCTAGCTGAATCTGAAGATGATGTTAGAAATGGAAGAGTTGCTCCTGTAGAAGATTCATTTAATGATATTAGAAAGAAGCTTGAACTATAATGAGTTATAAAATTATTAGAACTGACAAATTCAATGATCAATTAACGGATATCATTATGTATATAAGAGATACGTTTTCAAAGAAAGAAGCAGTGGACTATCTTAATTATCTTGAAACTATAATAAATAATTTAAAAGATTTTCCACATATTGGAATTGTACCAAGATATCAAGCTATTGCTAAACAAGGATATAGAGCGATTATTTGTAAGCAAAATATATTGTTTTACAAGATAAATGAAGAAACTAAAGAAATAATTTTAAATATTATTGTATCTTCAAAAAGAAATTATTTAAACTTAATTTAGGGTCCATTTATGAGCTTATTATTTGAAATAGATTTTAAAGATTATAATCCTAGTTGGAAGATTGTTACTAGACCATCAGCAAGAGCAATCATAATAAAAGATAATAAAGTATATATGATTCATAGTAAGAAATATGATTATTATGAATTTCCTGGTGGTGGAATTGAAAAAGGTGAATCAATGATTGATTGCCTTATTAGAGAAACCAAAGAAGAGGCTGGATTAATCATAAAACCCGAATCAATAAAAGAATTTGGTTATGTTCATAGAATACATAAAGATAAATATGATAATGAATTAACATTTGTACAAGACAATTATTATTATCTATGTGATGTGGAAGATATTATGATTAATCAATCATTATCCGAAAAAGAAAAAGATGAGAGATTTGTTTTAGAATTAGTAGATATTAATACTGTTATTAATGTTAATCGCAATAATAATCATGGGCCTGAAAATCTAATAATTATTGATAGAGACACAAAAGTATTAGAGATGGCAGTAGATTATCTAAAAAAATAAATATTATTTGCCTAGCTTTCCGACTGGCTTTCTCTGTCATCTGTGCAACATCGAGCTATGGCGGTAGACAGTTATTGTGAAGTGACACGCTCACTCGCAAGAAAATGACATAAAACATAAGTATGAATGACCTTGTCAGAAATGATGAGGTCTTTTATTATTTATATTTTTTGATATAATCATATTTGGTATTGGGAAGGGAGAAATTACTAAAATGAATATTATTGAGATTGAACACTTAAATAAAAGCTATGGTGATTTAAAAGCAGTTAATGATATTACATTTAGA
>JAILIY010000081.1 GCA_024695025.1 Acholeplasmatales bacterium | reverse complement strand
TACCATATTTCAAAAGAAATTTGAATATATAAAAATAAATATAAATATTTATTTAAAAATAATCTATTTTTATGTATAATAATTATCGAGGTATTTTTATATGAAAATCATTGAACCCGAATTAATAACTAAAGAAGTTAGCCGTCTTTGTATAGAAGCTGCAACTTACATCGAACACGATGTATTAAATTGTATAAAAAAAGCTTGTTCTAACGAGACAGGACTATCAAAAGAAATATTAGCTCAAATCATTGAAAATGATGAACTAGCAGAAAGAGAAAATGTGCCAATGTGTCAAGATACTGGTATCACAGTGTGCTTCGTTGAAATAGGAAATGAAGTAATGATTAATGGTGACATTTATGAAGCTATAAATAATGGTATAGCTGATGGTTATACTAAAGGTTATTTAAGGAAGAGTGTTGTAAAATCACCTCTTGATAGAGTTAACACTAAAAACAATACTCCTGGTATCATTCATATAAAACATACATTAGGTGATAAATTAAAAATCACTATTTGCCCTAAGGGTGCAGGTAGTGAAAATATGAGTAAAGTTAAAATGCTTGTTCCAGCTGATGGCAAGGATGGCATTGTTAAATTTGTATGCGACACTATTAAAGAAGCTGGTGGCAGACCTTGTCCTCCTTTAGTTGTAGGTGTTGGAATTGGTGGAGACATTGAAAAGAGTGCTTTAATTGCTAAAGAAGCTCTTCTTCGACCAATCGATGATGAATCAAGTGATTTAGATGCACGTAATTTAGAACGTGAATTATTTGAAAAAATAAATAAATTAAACGTAGGTCCTATGGGACTTGGTGGCAAGACTACTGCTTTAGCAGTCAAAGTCAATTTATATCCATGTCATATCGCATCTTTACCTGTGGCAGTCAACATTCAATGCCACGCATCACGTCATAAGGTGGTGATTTTGTAATGAAGATAGATTTAAATAAAGATTATGAATTATTAAAAACATTACATGCAGGAGATGTAGTTGAACTTACAGGTACAATTTATACTTCAAGAGATGCAGCCCATCTTAGAATGGAACAGATGCTTAAAAATGGAGAAAAATTACCAGTAGATTTCAGTAATTCATTCATTTATTATGCTGGTCCTACTCCTACTAAACCAAACCATGTAGTTGGTTCAATCGGACCTACTACTTCTTCAAGAATGGATAAATTTGCTTATATGATGCCAACATTAAAAGTTTATGGCACTATCGGTAAAGGACCAAGAGATAAAGAATGTACAAAATATTATATAGATAATAAGATTTTATATTTCATCACAACGGGAGGTTGTGGTGCACTTCTTGCTAAATCAGTTAAAAAAGCCGAAGAAATCGCGTTTTTTGATTTAGGTCCAGAATCTATCAAAAGACTTGAAGTAGATGGTTTTAAAATGATTTGTGCAATAGATTATTTTGGGAATAATATATTTAAAGATTAAATATAAAATAGTTTTTTGGGAAAGGGAATAATCGTAAGATTATATAGTGAAAAGTTATGGATTTAAAAGAGGAATCATTAAAGCTTCACAAAGATAATTGTGGTAAGCTTGAAATTAAATCAAAAGTCAAAATTGAAAATCAACATGATTTATCTTTAGCATATACTCCAGGTGTTGCATATGCATGTAAAGAAATAGAAAAAAATAAAGATGATGCATATATTTATACATCTAAAGCAAATATGGTTGCGGTAATCACAGATGGTAGTGCTGTTTTAGGTTTAGGTAATATTGGACCTTACGCTGCAATTCCAGTAATGGAAGGTAAATCAATTTTAATGAAGGAGTTAGCTGGTGTAGATTCAATTCCTTTATGCTTAAAAACACAAAATGTTGAAGAAATCATTAATACTTGTAAAATATTAGAGCCAACATTAGGAGCTATTAATTTAGAAGATATTTCAGCTCCAAGATGTGTTGAAATTGAAAGAAGATTAATAAGGGAAATGGATATTCCCGTATTCCATGATGATCAACATGGTACTTCTATTATCGTTTCTGCCGCATTCTTAAATGTTCAAAGATTAACAAAAAGAAAATTATCAGACATGACAGTTGTAATGAGTGGTACAGGCGCTGCTGGTTCACAAATTGCAAAAATGCTTAAAAAAATTGGTGTAGGTAAAATCTACGCATACGATATTACAGGTGTAATTGATAAGAAAAGATATGTTGAATATAATTTCTTGATTAGAGAATTATTAGATGAAGGTATATATTCTACTCCAGAAAAACATGATAATACTTTAAAATCAATTTTAAAGGGTGCTGATGCCTTTGTTGGAGTAAGTGCTCCAAACCTTGTCACAAAAGAAATGGTAAAATCAATGAATGATGGTGCTATAGTATTTGCAATGGCAAATCCTACACCTGAAATTTCTTATGATGATGCCATTGAAGCAGGAGCTTATATAGTTGGTTCTGGTCGTAGCGATTATCCAAATCAAATTAATAATGTTTTAGCTTTCCCTGGCCTATTTAAAGGTGCATTATCTGTTAGAGCTAAAAAGATTAATGAAGAGATGAAAATAGCTGCATCACAAGCTATTGCAAATATTATAAGTGATGATGAATTAAAACCTGATTACATAGTACCAAACGCTTTTGATAAGAGAGTCGTTGAAGCTGTTAGTAAAGCTGTAAGCCAAGCAGCAATCGAAACAGGTGTTGCAAGAATTAAATAATTTATTAACAACCATATAAAATGGTTGTTTTTTTTATTTTAATTTTATAAAAAAGAAAAGACCTAGCATAAGCTAGGTCAATTTATTATCAACGAGAACTATCTATAAATCTTGATTGCAGTACAGTTTGTACACATTAACATCTTTAATGCATCTTCATCGAAGTATTCAGCATAAATAATTAATTTACGATCTAATGTACCACGAGCCTTGATTCTTAAAACATTACCCTTATTAACGATATGTAATGATTTTAACACATCAATTGTAACTTGATCACCATCTTCGAAATGGTTACATAATGTATCAAGATATACAACAGCTTCTACTTCTTCATCTTCAAGTTCTTCACCTGGGAATAATGGAATGTAATCTTCTAGATTATCAGGCATTTCAGCAGGAATACCCTTAACATTCATTGAATCTTGTAGATAATATGTTTCCATACCTAATGTAGCTAAGATAGCTTCACCATTTGGAATTAATGTAGGTAAGTAATCAGCCTTTTCAAAGTTTCTCTTTGGCTTAACACCACGTTGAGCAAACATGATATCAACTAATTCCTTGAAATATTTTAAACCACGAGCAGATCTAACCTTAATCATAACAGGAACTTCTGCATATTGTTTCTTATTAGAAACATCCTTTAAGTGGTACTTAGGATTTTCATCAATGAATGATGGATCTAATGCTAAGAATACCTTAACAGATTTACCACCTAATGCAACCTTAGCAACTAAGCCCTTATATCTGAATGATTCACATCTAGCAGATTGACGGCCCTTAGCACGATACATAGTTAAATAATTCTTAATTTCGTTATAATATTCCTTAGTTTCAAATGGAGCGAACATCATCTTAGTTAAGAATTTTCTCTTAATCTTTCTTGGGTTACCTTCTTCATCTAATACTTGGAAGTCTTGAACTTCGATACCCTTTTCTTTATGTTCTTCAAGAACAACAGGTTCATTTTCTTCACCTTCAATAGGTTCTTCATTTTCTTCTTCAGTTTCGTCTTCAGCTTCTTCTTCAGCTTCTTCAGCTTCGTCTTCAGCTTCTTCAACGTATTCTGCTTGAGGTTCTTCTTCAACTACTTCTTCAACATATTCTACTTGAGGTTCTTCTTCAACTACTTCCTCAACAACTTCTTCTTGAGGTTCTTCAGCCTTAGCTTCATCACCATAATATGAATTAAATAATGCTTCATCTTCTTCAGTTAATGCGAATGGATCATTATTTTCTTCTGGCTTAGTTTCTTCTTCGGCCTTAGCTTCTTCTTCAGCCTTAGCTTCTTCAGCCTTAGCTTCTTCAGCTTCTTGACGTTGAGTTAATACTTCATCGAATAATGCTGTTTGGTCATAGCTCTTTAATCTTATAACTTGAACGATAGCACCATATAATAATGCTACTGCAGATACTGCAAATAATATAACATTACCAGTTTCATCTGTGAATTCTTTACCAAATGCTAATTCAGCAACACCATAGAATGTACCGAATGCACCCATGAATAAGATTCCTCTTAAGCATACATCAGTCTTAACGATGTCTTTGTCTTTGAATTTTCTGAAAATTAAACTTGCAAGAATAAATGCAACTAATACAACAACGAAAATTATATTAGCAACCATTATACTGATCTTATCTTCAAACATTTGATAAATCATAAACCATTTACCAGTGTAAGCACCAGCAGCACCGATTGAAACAATGAAGATTGCAACGAATGCTAAACCAATAAATAATGTTACATCATATTTTTCATATGTTGATGTGAAATAATTTGTAATCTTTCTTGAGCTACCCTTATAAGCTTTACCACCGTTGAAGAATACTGCACGAACGATTAAGCAAGCAGCTGTAGCAAATTGTGCTAAATAAATAGCAAGTAATACAACATTAGATTGACCACCTTGTGAAATTTGGTTAGAAGCAATCATATAAGTTGCTGCAAATGTAGATGTTACAAATAATACAGCAATTACAAAATCTAATAATGATACAGAAGCTTCTTTGTCAATTGATGAAATAACCATCATACCAACGATAGCTGCAGCACCACCAACGATAATATATTTATAGTCTCTAAAGTTAATATCAATCTTTTCTGAGAAGTTTGACTTAGCTAAGATAACTAATACTACTGCTAAAATTGTACCAAGTGCTAAGATGATAAGTGGATTATACTTACCAGCTAGATTAGCAAAATAGTTTTTGAATGATGAATTTTCGTCACTTTCTTTACAGAAAATAAAACGACAAATTAATTCAATGATACTAACAACACCTAAAACGATATAAACGATACCAAATGATGTTTCATCTTTAACTAAAACTATAATAGCCATAAAAATTGATGAAACTGCACCAGCAAATCTTATAAAGTCAGTGAAGTTAATCTTTTCGTTCTTTAAACCTGATAAACCAAGCACTACTGCTAAACCCATACCAGCTAAAGCAACACCGTTAATGATATCTGAAATTTCTTCATTAACTAATGTGCCATCAGCACCAATGTATGCTGCTAATACAAGGAATAAAACAGTTGCACATGCTGGGATAATACCAAATGATTTAAAGAAACTCTTAAAATAGTTCTCTTTATACATTTTTTTCTCCTTTTCTACGGGATATACCCAAATCTATTAATATTTTATTATTTATTTATATTAAATTCAAGTGAAAACGTTAAAAATGTTCATTTTCTATGCAAAAAATGGCACTTATTTGAATTTTAAACGGCAATTTTTATAAAATTTAGTCCTCGATTTTGCACATTTTACTTTTTCGGTTAAAAAAAACACGCAACCTTATTTTTGCGTGTTTTCATTAAATTAATTATCTAATTGCTCAAATTTTTCTATAATCTTACCAACAATTGGGTGTCTTACTACATCATATCTTTCAAATACAATTACACCAACTTCATCTAAATCTTTTAAAATTGTTGATGAAATTTTAAGACCACTCTTTTTTGGATTTGGTAAATCTATTTGTGAGATATCACCTGTAACAATCATTTTTGAATTAAAGCCCATTCTTGTTAAAAACATCTTCAATTGATCTACAGATGCATTTTGAGCCTCATCTAATATGATTATTGCATCATCAAGTGTTCTTCCTCTCATATAGGCAAGAGGTGCTATTTCTATTATATCTTTATCAATATATGTTTGTGTATTATCACTTCCAAGCATATCATTTAATGCATCATATAAAGGTCTTAAATAAGGATCTACCTTTTCCTTTAAATCACCAGGTAAAAAGCCAAGTGATTCACCTGCTTCTACTGCAGGTCTTGTTAAAATAATCTTTTTTACATTGCCTTTTTTTAATTCATTTACTGCATAGCATACTGCAAGATAAGTCTTACCTGTACCAGCAGCTCCTATTGAAAAAATTAAATCTTTTTTCTTAATTGCGTCAATATATTCACCTTGTTTTAATGTCTTTGCATATATTGGTTTATTAAAAGATGTATGACAAATAGCTTTTCTTTTTGATAGGAAATCTAAATATTCATTAACTTTACCTTCATCAATAATATTATTAATATATATAATATCTCTAGAATTAATATTTAGACCCTTATCACATAATTCTAATAATATTTTAAATATCTCTGTCAATTTATTAATTTTTAATTGGTCTTCTAAATCTGTAATAATTTCATTTCCTCTAATATCGATTTTACAGTCAAACATAGATTCTAACGCTTTTAGATTAGAATTTTGACAACCAATAATATTTTTAATTTCATAATCTCTTTCAATTAATACGTCTAACTTCATTTTATTCCTCTATTTCAAATATTTTTAATTCCTTTGTAGTAGGATGAATAAATTCTAAATGATAAGCAACCAAAGGAAACTTTTCATCAGAAACATGATTTTTACTACCATATTTGACATCACCATATAAAGGATGCCCAATATTGGCCATTTGACATCTTATTTGATGAAATCTGCCTGTGATTAATTTAATATCTATATCACTAACTATATTATTATTAATTTTATATTTTTTTAATAATCTATATTCTAAAATAGCTTCTTTCCCAAGTTTATCTATATATGCGACTCTATTTTTCTCATCCTTAGATAAATAATTTACTAATTTAATATATTCAATATTATTAATTTCACCTTCTACAGTTGCACAATATCTCTTATGAAATTCATTATTCTTAATGCATTCATTTAATCTATTGGCTGCCTTAGAGGTTCTCGCAAACACCATAATACCTTTTGTGTTAATATCAAGTCTATGAACTAAGCCTAAATATACATTTCCAGGCTTATTATATTTTTCTTTAATATAATCCTTTAAAATATTTAGCATATCAGGCTTATCAGAACCATCAGCTTGGGATAATATTCCTCTTTCTTTAACACAAACAATTATATGATTATCTTCATATAATATATTTACCATATTAAATACCAGATTCCTTTAATAAATCTATAAATTTAGATATGTTCTCATCAAACGATAAGAATTTATTATAGATTAGATAGAAATTTTGAGTAGGTGCGAAATTTGCAAGTTCAAGCCTTTTTAACTCACCCTTTTCAATTAAATCAGTTACACTATTTTCGTATACGAAGGCCACTCCATCATTTCTATTTATTAGTGTTAAAGTCAAATCTAAATTATTTGATGTTAAAACTTGAATATCTTTAATCTTGATATTTTTGATTTTCATTGTCGCTTTAACTGAATTATAAAGGCCACCAACTTGGTCTGGTAAAATTATAGTTGCTACTGATAATTGATCTCTTGTCAATTTGTTGACAGATTTATATTGACCATTAGGTGAAGCTACTAAAATAATTCTTTCTGGGAACAATAATTGACTTTGATAAATAGTTGAATCAAAACTATTATCAATTATTGCAAAATCAAGTTCACCACTTGATAACATTTTAGTTAGATCATTGTATGCGTAACAATAAAAATTATATATTAATTTTTCATCATTAATATTTTCAAGGACTCTTTTATTTGATACCTTAACAGCTAAAGGAGTAAATCCGATGTTTAAAACAAAAGTACTTTGTTTTTTCAAAGTATTGAATAATAATTCATCTTGAAGTCTAGAGCCCTTAGCGTATTCTAAAAGAATTTGACCACTTCTAGTAAGCTCAAATGTTTTTGGATTATTAAATAAAGTAATATCGTATTCTTTTTCTATTGCCTTAATATGATGTGTTACTGCAGGTTGAGTAATATAAAGTTTCTTTGCCGTATTAGTATAATTTTTTTCTTCTAATAAGGTAATAAATGTAATTAACTTTGAATCCATCATAATACTATCACTCCTTTATAAATAGAATTTATATCTTATTTATATTATATAAATATTTTTTATAAGTTTCAATATAAAAAAGACCATAAGTAAATTTATACTTATGGCCTAACATTATTGAAATATAGAATTTAAGATTTCTGATACTTGAGAAACTGGTTGAATTTCTAATACATCTTGTACTTCTTGTGGGATATCTTCGATATCAACTTCATTTTCTTTTGGAATAAAAATCTTCTTTAAACCACTACGAGAAGCAGCGATACTCTTTTCTCTTAAACCACCAATAGGAAGTACTGAACCTCTTAAAGTGATTTCGCCTGTCATACCGATATGGCATGATACTGGTCTATTAGATAAGGCACTTACTAGCGCAGTTGTTAAAGTTACACCAGCACTTGGACCATCCTTTGGAGTCGCACCTTCTGGTACGTGAATGTGAACATCCTTTTCTTGGAAGATTTTTTCATCAATTTTATATTCGCTTGCATGACTCTTAACATAAGAGAACGCAGCTTGTGCAGATTCTTTCATAACATCACCAAGCTTACCAGTCAATATTAAGCCGCCCTTACCAGGATATAATGTTACTTCTATATCTAATGTATCTCCACCAAATTGTGTCCAAGCTAAGCCTGTTACAACACCAACTTGATCTTTGCCTCTGTTTTGGTTATTAGAATATTTATGTTTGCCTAAGAAATCACTTAAATTATCAGCTGTAATTTCAACTTTTTCTTTCTTATCAACTAGGATTTGTCTTACAGTCTTACGACATAAAGTTGCAATCATACGGTTTAATTCACGTACACCTGATTCTCTTGTATAATCTCTTATAATCTTATACATAGCATCTTCTGAAATAGAAATTTGTTCAGCCTTTAAGCCGTGTTCTTCAAGATTTCTATCTAATAAATATTTAAAACCAATATTGAATTTTTCAATTTCAGTATAGCTTGATAATTCAATAATTTCCATTCTGTCTCTTAAAGGACCTGGAATGTTAGATAAATCATTAGCAGTTGTAATAAACATAACTTGAGATAAATCATATGGTTCTTCTAGATAGTTATCTGAGAAGAATTTATTTTGTTCAGGGTCTAATACTTCAAGCATAGCTGCAGCAGGGTCTCCTCTGTAATCAGCAGTCATCTTATCAATTTCATCTAATAAGAATACAGGATTTACTGTACCAGCATCTTTCATACCCTTTAAAATTCTACCAGGTAAAGCACCGATATAAGTACGTCTGTGACCTCTTATTTCAGATTCATCACGAACACCACCAAGTGATTGTTTAACAAACTTTCTACCTAAGGCATCAGCAATTGATTTAGCTAAAGATGTTTTACCTACTCCTGGAGGGCCAGCAAAACAAATGATAGTTGATGGATTCTTACCAGTCATAATCTTAACTGCAAGATATTCAATAATTCTATCCTTAACTTTAGTTAAACCAAAGTGAGTACTGTTTAATTTTTCTTCTACGTTCTTTAAATCATTATTATCTTCACTTGTTTCATTCCAAGGTAAAGCAATAATTAATTCAAGATAGCTTCTAATGATTCCTGATTCAGCCATTTGAGAAGATGTAGATGCATATTTTTGTAATTCATCTAAAGCCTTAGCTTTAATCTTTTCGGGAAGATTTTTCTTTTCAATAGCTTCACGAATTCTTTCAATATCTTCTTCAGTTCTTGCTTTATCACCAAGTTCATTTTGAATAGCCTTCATCTTTTCACGAAGGTAATATTCCTTTTGTGATTCATCAATTGACTTTTTAACATCCTTATTGATTTTATCTTCAATTTGAGCAATTTGTTTTTCATGCTCAATATCTTCTAAAATCATTTCAAGTCTCTTAGAAACATTAATTTCTTCAAGATAACGATATTTACTCTTATTAGTATTTAACTTTAATTGATATGCGATAACATCTGATAATGTATCAGCGTTAGCACCACCTTGAATCAATTTTGCAATTTCTTCAGGATTTGTTAATAAATTTAAAGCATTCTTTGTGATTTCTGATTCAACATTCTTAATTAATGCATTTTCAACATCATCATTTTGTAATACACTATATAATTTGTCATAATTAACAACAAAATATGGATCACTTGATGTGAATTCATTAACTTTTATACGATTAGAAATTTTAAATTTAACTCTATAATTATTGCTAGGAAGCTTTAATTTTAAAGTAACTTTTGCTAAAACACCAATTTCTTCTGTATCTTGTGGTGCAACATCCTTAACATTGGCATCCTTTTGTACTAAAAGTACAATGTTTCCACCATACATCTTTTCTGATGCTTCTAAGGCTAATACAGAATTTTCACGACCAACCTCTATTTTAAATTCATTACCAGGTAATGGAACAATTCCTCTAATAGCAATGGCAGGTAAGACAATTTTTGTATTTTCTTCCATAAAAATACCTCCACTTCTCTGAGTATAAATCTCTCTCAGCAATATTATGATACCCTACTTTTAGCACTTTTGCAAGTAGATTGCTAATTTTTCATAAAAAACTTTATTTTGTAGGATTTTTATAACCTAGATTTTCAAAAAAAGAGGCCTAAGCCTCTTAATTTTAATTATATTTCCTTAGCGTTAGATAATAATAAGTTAACTAAAGCATCATATGCTAAATCATTTAAATATCTAGGAGCATTTGCCTTTAATAAGTCATCCTTATTAGCATTTGTCTTCTTAGCTTCTTCTTCTGCCTTAGCTTCAATTTGTTCTTTAGTTGGATTTAACTTTTCAACTTCAATAATCTTACCAGCAACTACTTCAAATAAAGCTTGACGTGTAGCTTGCTTAGTTGCAACATCATTGAATTGTTCCATAGTAGCACCCATTAATTGAATGAATGTTTCAAATGGAATCTTATACATCTTAGCTTGTTCTTCATATTGACTCTTGTAAGCATTAACTCTTTCATCGATTAATGTTTGAGGCAATTTAACATCACAAGAATCTAATAATTTATTAATAACTTCATTTGTTTGTCTGTCTTTTTCAGCAACAACCTTAGCTTCTTCTAATTCTTTTCTCTTTGAAGCCTTTAATTCATCTAATGTATTAACATCTTTAACATTTAAAGACTTAACATATTCATCAGTGAATTCAGGTAAGTTCTTTACCTTAACTTCATGAACTAATACCTTAAATACAGCTTCTTTACCAGCTAAGTTTTCAGCATGATAATTTTCAGGGAATGTAACCTTAATATCCTTAGATTCATCAGATTTCATACCGATCATTTGATCTTCAAAGCCTGGAATGAATTGACCAGAACCAATTTCAAGTTCATAATTTTCAGCCTTACCACCATCAAATGGTACACCATCAACTGAACCATCAAAATCAAATACAGCATAATCACCCTTAGCGATTACTTGTTCAACTTTAGATACAATTGATGAATCTTTTTCAGCTAATGCTTGAACACTCTTCATTACATCATCATCTGTAACTTCTAAATTCTTCTTAGCAACTTCTAAGCCCTTGTAGTTAGGTAATGTTACTTCTGGATAAACATCAGCAACTAATGCGATTTTGAAATCTTTACCTCTTTCAATTGACTTAGTATCTTCAAGCTTTAATTGAGGTTGAGAAATAACACTCTTAGCTTCTTCTGCCTTAACTAATTCTTGAATCTTATCATCATAAATTTGACCTAATGCTTCATTGTATAAAGCTTCAACACCATAATTCTTTTCAAATACACTTCTTGGTGCCTTACCTGCTCTAAAACCAGGAATAGTTACTTTCTTGTTTTCTACTTCGAAAGCCTTGTCTAATGCTTTTTCAAATTCATCAGCTGTTACGTCAAATACAAATTTAATTTGACTATTTTCTAACTTTTCTACCTTCATAATCACTTTTACAAACTAAATATAGCTTGTAACCTCCTCAAAAAATATTTTTAAAAATCCTTTTTAATTATATCATAATTTTATTTATTGTAAACTTTATTTTAAATAAATAAAGAAAAACTAGCATATATGAATATGCCAGTTAATTTTTATTGAACAATTTCGTTTTCTTGTGGTTCTTCAGTAGGTGTAATATTAGGATTTATATCGTTGTATTCACCTTTATCTTCAGCTGGTAAATCAAGACCTTTATCCTCTTTATTTTCTTTTCCTTCTTCACTTGCTTTTTCTTTAGCTTTCTTATTTCTATTATTGTAATTATAAAATGAACCACCAGCATCTATAGCTGCAAACAAGGCTATTACCAAGGCGATAGATGCGATTATAATTGCCATAACCTTAGCAGTTAAACCTTCTCTAAATGCACATAATACTAATGCTAAAGTAATATATGCTATATTAGTAAAACATACAAACTTTGATTCAGATTCACTAAATATAATAGCACGAACAAAATATGATACAGATGCACTATATAACAAAAGCGCAGTGTATGGTGCAAAATATTTATCGAAATGGTCTTTAATATCTTCTAAGGTCTTTGAGTCACTATCTTTAGATTTAATAGTAGCTAAAGCAGCTATTATAAATAATATAGATATTACAAATTGAACGATAAATTCTACTATTATAATTTTATAAGATGCACTACTTTTCTTATCTTTTTTCCTTGTTTTAAGTAAGACAATAATTCTAAATAACATCAATAATAAAGTAATAGTTGAAATTATAATAAATATCGCTGCCATCGCATCATTGACATTAACTAAAATAATAATTCCCAATGTAATTAATAATGCAGCTGCAAATATCTCAATAATAAATCTATATACACTAAATTCTTTCCACAATTCAAATTTTTTCTTCTCTTTTGAAGCTTTCTTTTCCTTGACATCTGCTTTAGTTTTTATTTCTGGATTATCACTTGCGTCAACTACTTCATTTTCTAGTTGTTTGGATTCCTTAATTTTCTTCTTTTTACTCATAATCGTTCACAACCTTTCTAATATATTATACACTATTTTTTGTTTTTAACAATTTTTTTAAATTATAATAATTAATTTATATCATTAATATGATATAATAATACTCGAAAGGTTGTGGTTATATGAATTTTGTATTTATTTCACCAGCATTTCCTAAAAACTATTATAATTTCTGTGATAGATTAAAAAGAAATGGTGTAAATGTATTAGCGATTGGTGATACACCATATAATGAATTAGATAAGAATGTAAAAGATTCAATCAATGAATATTATAAAGTTAATTCTTTAGAAAATTATGATGAAGTTTATCGTGCAGTTGCTTTCTTTGCATTTAAATATGGTAAGATAGATTATCTTGAATCAAATAATGAATATTGGTTGAGACAAGATGCAAAATTAAGAACTGATTTTAATATTAATGGAGCGAAAACTTCCGATGTAATTAGTTTTACATCTAAAAGTGATATGAAAGATTTTTATATCCAAGCAGGTGTACCTGTTGCCAGATATAAATTTGTTACTACTTTTGAAGAAGATTTAAAATTTATTAATGAAGAAGTTGGATTTCCAGTTGTAGTTAAACCAAATGTTGGTGTTGGTGCTGCTGCTACTTATAAAATTAAAAATGAAGAGGAATTAAAAAAATTCCATAATTCAAATATTCAAGTTCCATATATTATGGAAGAATTTATCACTGGTAATATTATTTCATTTGATGGCGTATGCGATTCAAATTCAAATGTAGTATTCTGCGATAACGAAATATTCCCACCATCAATTATGGATATAGTAAATGAAAATCTTGAAGTATCTTATTATGTAAATAAGATAGTCCCAGATGACATTAGAAAAATTGGTCAAAAGGTATTAAAGGCATTTAATATTAAATCAAGATATTTCCATCTTGAATTCTTCCGTTTAACTAAAGCTAAAAAAGGCTTAGGTAAGATTGGTGATATAGTCGCCTTAGAAGTAAACATGCGTCCACCTGGAGGATTTACACCAGATATGATTAACTTTGGTCAATCAGTTGATACATATCAAATATGGGCAGATGTAATGTGCTATGACAAGATTGTAAATGTTAAAATGGATCATCCAAAATATTTCTGCTTCTATTACGGTAGACGTGATAGATGTAATTACAAATATTCTTATGAACAAATCAAAGAAAAATATCCATTTATTCAAATGCATGATAGAATGAGTGATATTTTATCTGGTGCGATGGGAAATGAATTTTATATCGCAAGATTTGAATTTTTTGAGGATATGGAAAAATTTAAAGAAATGGTATCTATGAAAGCTGATGAATAATCAGCTTTTTTTAAATAAAAAAGATGTTAATCATAATGATTAACATCCAATTTAATTATTTATTTACTACTTCTTTAACATTACCGCTGCTATCAAAATACCACCAATTACCAGATGCAG
>JAILIY010000074.1 GCA_024695025.1 Acholeplasmatales bacterium | reverse complement strand
AACAAAGAATATTTTTTATATTTATATTCTTTAACAGCTAGTTCAGTCACCAATATCATAATTAAATTAAATATACCTAAGAAGATAGTTATAGCTAAATATAATAAGAAATATCTTTGATCAAATTTAAATGTTATTCCTAAAACAACTAAGGTAATTATTAATGCTAAATTAATAAAACCAGTAATACTATATAATATTATTTTTCGCATGATATTACCTCATAAGCTAATTCTAAAACAGAATTAGCCGCGTTTTCTCTTACAATATTTCTACCTAAATTGCCAAAATTAAAGCATTTTACTAAGCAATCACCCAAATAATAGATTCCTACATAAACTGTGCCAATTTCGTGAATTCCATCATCCGTTGGGCCAGCAAGGCCTGTAAGTGAGACACACACATCGCTTTTTGTTATTTTATGAAGTCCTGTTGCCATTTGATATGCTACTTCGCCTGAAACGACACCATATTTTTTTATTACATCACTATCTACACCTAAAATTTTTACTTTAGCTAAATCAGCATATGTTACATATGATTCATCTAAAACTTTAGATGCATCAGCTATACTAACTATTTTTGATGCACAAAGACCACCAGTTAAGCTTTCTGCAAAAGATATATGTAATTTTTTTTCAATTAATAATTTAACTATTTTTTCTTCTATCATAAAAATCATCCTTAAAACTATTAATTATTTTAACATAATTAAAAAAAAGAAAAAAGGACCTAAGTCAAACTTAGATCCATTATTTATAATATTTAAATTAGAAACCGAAGAATTCTTTTGCGTTATTGTAACAAATATCTTCAACAACCTTACCTAATGTATCTAATTCTTCTTTTGGATATTGACCAGATTCAACTAAATTACCTAACATTTGGCAAAGTAAACGACGATAATATTCATGACGTGGGTAAGCTAAGAATGAACGAGAGTCAGTTAACATACCTACTGTTTGAGAAATTACTGTAACTTGCATTGCAGTTTCAAGATTTTGTCTCATACCATCTTGTTGATCTAAGAACCACCAAGCAGTACCTACTTGTACTCTATTTTTAACGCCTTCTTTTTGGAAGCAGCCAGCAAGAACCATTAATGCATAATTATCGCGAGGATTTAAATTATATAAAATAGTCTTAGGAAGTGCACCAATTGCGTCTAACTTACCTAATAATAATGATAATTTTTCAATAAATACTGAGTCTTCAATTGCGTCAAAGCCAGTATCAGGACCAATCTTTTCAAGCATAGACTTAGAATTGTTTCTTAAAGCACCAATGTGGTATTGTTGAGTCCAACCATGCTTAGTATATTCCTTACCCAAGAATACTAATACATAACCTTTATATTGGTCTTGTTCGAAATCAGATACAGTTTCGCCCTTTAAGCCCTTCTTGAATACCTTATTTGCTTCGTCGTAAGTTGCGTCAACATAGTGAACAACGTCAAGTGCGTGGTCAGAAAGACGAGAGCCCATTTCATGGAAGAAATCAATTCTTTGTGAAAGTGCCTTTTCTAAATCCTTTAATTCTTTAATTTCAAAGCCTACTACTTGGCTTAATTGCTTAACCCAAGAAGAAAACCAAGATAATTCAACATTGATTGCCTTATCAGGACGGAATGCAGGTCTTACTTTAACCTTTAAAGTCTTATCAGCATTCATTTGTTTATGCCAATGTAAATCGTCAACTGGGTCATCAGTTGTACAAACTGTATCTACATTAAATTTATATAACATTTCTCTTGCAGATAAAGTTTTTAATTTTTCATTAGCTTCATCCCAAATCTTCTTTGCGTTTTTCTTGTTGATGATTTCATTAATACCGAAATATCTTCTTAATTCAAGATGACTCCAGTGATAAAGTGGGTTACCAACAAAATATGGCATAGATTCAACGAATTGTAAATATTTTTGATAATCACTTTCTTCTAAAGATTTACCAGGAATATTACCTGAAATTGAATCTTCATTGTAGCCTCTTGCACGAAGAGCTCTCCACTTGTAGTGATCACCGTATCTATCGCCTGCACCTAACCAAGCTTCAGCTAAATTACGGAAATGCTTGTCTTCAGCGATTTCTTTTGGTTGTAAGTGACAGTGATAATCAATAATTGGCATATTTTCAGCATGCTCATGATATAACTTCTTAGCTGTTTCAGTTGTAAGTAAGAAGTCCTTGTCCATAAATTCTTTCATGTTTCTATTTCTCCTTAAATAATATTATAATACAACGCCGTCTTTAAAAATTGAGATTTCTCTAAATTCATTAACTTCGTTTAAAGCTTTCTTTTTACCAGATGCAACATCGCATACTAAGTCGATGAAGTCTTCTAATAATTGGTCCATATCCTTCTTATCAACTAAATCACCAGCATTGTAATCAATCCAGTTAGCCTTCTTAGTTGCTAAATCAGTATTAGTTGCAATTTTCATAGTTGGAACGAATGTACCAAATGGTGTACCACGACCTGTAGTGAATAATACAACTTGACAACCAGCACATGCAAGTGTTGTACAAGCTACTAAGTCATTACCTGGTGTAGTTACAAGGTTAAGACCTTTGTTCTTGATGATACCGCCCATCTTAACAACACCGTTAACCTTAGATGCACCACCTTTTTGTGTACAACCAAGTGATTTATCTTCAAGTGTTGTGATACCACCAGCCTTGTTACCTGGAGATGGGTTATCATAAATAACTTGATGATGATTCTTAAAATAGATCTTAAAATCATTGATTAATTCAACGATTTCATTGAATGTAGCTTCATCTTTAGCACGAGCCATTAATAATTGTTCAGCACCGAACATTTCAGGTACTTCACCAAGTGCAGTAGTTGCACCATTGATAGCTAAGAAATCAGATAATCTACCTAATAGAGGGTTAGCAGTAATACCGCTCATACCATCAGAACCACCGCACTTTAAGCCAATTGTTAAAGCACTTAAAGGTTGCTTAGTTCTCTTATCATCCTTCATGTTATCATATAATTCTTTTAATAGCTTTACGCCTTCTTCAACTTCATCGTCAACATCTTGGCTTACCAAAAATCTCATACGATTTTCATCATATTTGCCCTTTAGCGCTTCTTTAAAAGCAGGCATTTGATTTTCTTCGCATCCTAATCCTAATACTAATACACCACCAGCATTTGGATGTAGTGCCATATCAACTAATAAAGTTTTAGTTAATTCAAGGTCACCACCCATTTGTGAACAACCAAATGGATGATTGAATGTATAAACGCCATCAATTTTAGATGTGTCATATCTCTTTTTAAATTCTTCAATAATTCTATGTGCATTTCCTGAAATACAGCCTACTGTTTGAATAATCCATAATTCATTTCTTGCACCGAATTTACCGTTATATCTTTTGTATAGATCAACAGTTCTATCGCTCTTGTAACCTAATACAGGAGGATAATTTGGTTCATATTTATAGGTGATAACATCATCAAGATTAGTTGCAACATTGTGAGTATGTACATGCTCACCAACTTTGATATCTTTTGTAGCATGACCAATTGGACAGCCATACTTAATGATATTTTCCCCCGCTTTAATTTCTTTTAATGCCACCTTATGAGCTCTTGGGATTGGTTGTAATAATTTAACACCGGCAACAACTTCGCCTTCTTTGTGTTCTCTTAATACAACTGCAACGTTATCAAGCTCGTGGATGATGATGTAATCTTTCATATCACCAAAACTCCTTTATTATTTATTTTGATTAGTCGTTAACTATATCTTTAATTGCTTGTCTAATGCCCTTAGCCATAATAGCTTCTAAAGATGCTGTAACATATTCATTTACACCATCAAAGCTATTTAAGTCAACACCCCAGTGAGACTTAAATCCTAATACGCCTGTTACAACCTTACAAGCATCTTTATCCTTATCATATTGTGCCCAAAGACCATTTAATAAATCTAACCAAGCTGTGTTAGTATCACTAATTTCAATCTTAGCACCGTCTGAAAGTCTAGTACCCTTATAGAATACCATTAAAGCAGCAAGTGAGAATAATGCATGCTTAGGTAATGTCTTTAATGTTTCAATATTGTAAAGTACTGAAGGTAATACTCTTTCTTTATATTTAGTAGATGAGTTAAGTGCGATACTCATTAATAAATGATGTACATATGGGTTCATATAACGTTCTAAGACGCTGTTTGAATATGCAACCATTTGATCATGAGGAATATCAATTGTAGGAATTACTTCATCGAAAATGAATTCCTTAACAAATTTACCTAATTCAGGATCTTCAATAGTTTCTTTTACTGCATCGATACCAGCTAAATAAGAAACTGGAACTAATGTAGTATGGCTACCATTTAAAATCTTAACTTTTCTTTGCTTATAAGGAACGATTGAATCAACAAATAATACATTTAAGCCAGCCTTATCTGTACCTAAAGTCTTCTTTAATGCTTCAAGGTTAGCCTTTTGAGCCTTTTTGTCATCAGTTGTTTGAGCATCAATACACCATAAGTGGAAGATTTCACCAACAACCATATTTTGATCTTGGTAACCTAAATCTAATTGGAATTGTTCAGCATCATTTCTAGGGTAACCTGGAACGATTCTATCAACTAATGTATTGAAATACTTGTTTTCATTTTCAACCCAAGAAATGAACTTAGCATCCATCTTGTTGTGCTTAGCAAGCTTAACTAATACTTCCTTTAAAGTAGCACCATTGTGGTCAATTAATTCACATGGAATAATGAATAAACCAGGCTTTTTAGCATCATATCTTCTCTTTAAGAATGCTAATAATTTACCAGGATATGAATTTGGACACTTAGAAAAATCAGTGTCGTTTTCATCAAATGCGATACCAGCTTCAGTTGTGTTAGAAATAATGATTTGTAAATCATCACTTTCAGCATACTTTAAATATTTGTCATATTCTTCAAATGGATTTAAAGCATCTTGAATAGTCTTGATGATTTCATGTTGTCTTACAGCCTTACCATCTTGAAGACCTTGTAAGTATAATGTATATAAATCATCAGCTTCATTTAATTCCTTTACTCTACCGAATGGCATAGGTTGTACAACTACAACACCACCATCGAATGCGTTAGCCTTATTTACTGAATTGATAATCCAGTCGATAAATGCACGAAGGAAGTTACCTTCACCGAATTGCATAATTTTAATTTTTCTAGTTTCTTTTTTATTTACCTCATTAATCTTTGGTAATGAATTTACATTTTTTTCCACAATATTTACCTCCAATTGCGCTATTGTGACAAAAGTGCGCTTTATTATATGATAATTTTAACACTTTAATATAAACTAGTCAATTACGGAATTAATTTATAATTTGCTTTTAATAACTTAGTTATTAGAAAAAGAAAAAGGATGTGCTTTCACACATCCATAATATAATTATGCTACAAATACGTATTCTACTGAACCATCAGCTTCATTTACTACAACTTCAATTAAATATTTTTGTTCAAAGTCTTTAGAGCCTTCTACTTCTTTTTCAAATTTTACTTTTACATACTTCTTGTTATTCTTTGTAAAGAATTCATATTTATATTCTGTTTCAATACCATTGATTTCTTCTTCAAATTTGATTTCAAAATTACCATCTTCAAGCTCATATTCAACCTTATATTCATATTTAGAACCATTTATATAAGATTCATATTTATATTCTGTTTCATCTTGTTCAGTTTCTGTCTTAATCTTTACATGATCTCCATTATTTAAAGAAATACTAAATGAATATTCTACTTCATCATCTTCAGATTCATAAGAACCTTTAACGCTATATTCAACTTCTTCTAAGACAACAATACCAGTGAATTTTACATCAATTTCATCTTCATCATCGTCATCATCGTCGTCTTTATCATTTAAAGTCTTTAATTTTTTAATTTCATCACTAGCGTTTGAAGCAAGCAAATCTAATTTACCATCAGCGTTAAATAAGAATGTATATGTTTCAACATCACCTGCTAATGTAGTTGCAGTAATAGTATATTCATATTCATAATTTACATTATCACTCAACTTTAATTTTGATTGTGAAACACCATTTGATAATGTGTTTTCAGCTAATTTTAAATTCTTTAAAATCATTTCTTTTTCAGCATCTGTATTTGTTTTAGATGCGCTTGATGATTCAACAGCATTTAATTTTGCCTTCTTTACAGTTGAATTGCTATCTTGAAGTAATGATGTACCACTTACAATTGATAAATTGGCTAAATTATTAAATTCAGAAACTGATCCTGTATCCTTACTTGAGTCACTTGTACATGATGCTAATACACCTACTAATGCTAATGGTGCTAATCCTAATAATAATTTTTTCATTTTCATAATTTTAATCTCCTTTTTCACTTAACATACAATTATAAATTTAATTTTATTGGAATTATTTTAAAATTTTTCCTAATTTTTAAAAGCTTTATCTTTTGCTTTTCACTAAACATACAAATAGTCAATTGATTTTATTGGAAGATAATTAAAAAAAAGAAAAGAGCACCAAAATTGATGCCCTTATGATGCAAGACTAAGTATTACACCACAGGCAATCAAACCTAAAAATATTTTTTCTTTTTCATAGTTCTTTTTACTCCTTCTATTTTATTATAAAAAAAAGAAACTCTCTCAAATGAGAGAATTCCTATTTTAATTATTCATTACTAATTGAGGCAACATAGATTGTAATTGTTACTCTTTCTGTTGCATCTACTTCAGTAGCTTCAACATACTCACGAACTTTACCACCATGTCCATCATCTGCATATCCGTAATGTACTGCTTCATAACTATTAATTTCAAATGAAGTATAACCAGCATCTGTTAATAATTGTGAAATAAAGTCATCATCAATGGTTGTACCTTCTTCATAACTCTTTGAAATAGCTTCAGAAACAACTAATGTATTTGAAGATTCAGTACCATTGTAGATTGAATATTGTACATATGCATCAAATACTATTGATATAGTCGCGTCTGTTAAGCCAACTGTATAATTTACAATATATTCTTGTTGATTATTAGAATTAACAGAACCTAAAGTATATTCTAACGTTGTTGTTGTAGAACCAACAGTTAAATCAAATCTATTAAGTTTTACATAAGAGTTGTTGTTTGTTACACATAAAGTAATTGTAACTGTTTGGCCATAATATACATCATAATTACCATCACTACCGCTAGTTGATGTATAAAACCAGTTACATACTGCTGTATTTCTTTCAATAGTTAATGTAGATTGCTTATAACCTAAATATACTAAAACATATTCTTTTTGTAAAACATCGTTAACATATGTCTTTGTTATAGTTGTATTTATAACTTGAGCTGCTTCATAACCAACATATTTAGTGTCTTCTTGTAATAATACATCCATTGAAGAAGTATCATAACTTGTAGTTGTACCAGTTACACCTTTTAAATCAATCACATCATAATTCTCATCATACTCATATGAACCAGTTTCAACATAATTATCTGCTGTATTAGTTGGAAGATATATATACAAATTATAAGCTGTATCATCTCTTCCTTGATATGTTACAGTAATTGTTACACTACTATTTACAGTATATTCAAATGAATCAGTAGTGTTATTTTCATTAGTATTATCTTGTTCACCATATGTATTTGTACCATCTGTTATTTCTGTATAATAACCATAATTTGGCAAGAATTCTAATGTTACTGTTGAACCATATACAAAGCTTTGATTTGTTGAATAACTATCACTTTGTGAATCATAAGCCCACTCAACTGTTGAACTTGTATTAAATGATCCATCCTCAGGATTATTTATAGTAATAAGAATTTGATATTCATATCTTAAATAATAAACATTAACAACAGTTGAACCATCACCAGCTATTGTAACACTATCAAATGATTGTTTTTCAAAACCAGTAAAATCCTTTATGTCATCATATGAAACAGTAGCATCTGTTGTACCTGTTAATACTTCTGTTGATGTTGGTTCATTAGGATAATCATTATTTAAGTCTGCTTGATAATAATTTACAGTATATGCTGTGTCAGTTCTTCTTGCGTATGTTGCAACTATTTCTACATCAGAACTTGGCATTGTAAATGTATAAGGATTTTCTACTTCTACATTATTTGCATATACATTTTGTAATGTATAACCAGGATTTGCACTAACAGTTATAGTGATTTCTTTACCATATTTATATGATGTTTCATAATCACTAACATTAAGTGCTGCTTCTAAACCAGCATTAGCTAAAACTGATAGTTGATAAATATTTCTAGTATAATAAATTTCAATTAAAGTTGAACCATCACCTAAGATAGTATCTTGACTAAATGATTGTACTGTGAATCCAGCATAATCCTTTGCAACTGCAGCTGTTTGTGTATTAGTTGTACCAACTAAATTGTCTGTATCAGAAAGCGTGTATTCATTATCATCAATGTTTTGCTTATAATGCTTTACTGTGTATGCTGTATTTGTATTAATACTACATTCTACTTTAAATTCATAATCTTTTGCAGTCATTGTGAATGTATAAGATGTAGCTGATGTTACATAATCATCATCTTCATCATATATAGCAATATATGTATAACCAGCATTTAAATTAAATGTAATAGTTACTTGTGTACCTACAGTAGCTTTAATTGTCTCGATTGCTTCACATGCTTCTGTTGGATTAATATTAACAGTTACTGTGTA
The DNA here is from genome assembly GCA_024695025.1 of Acholeplasmatales bacterium. Taxonomy (GTDB): domain Bacteria; phylum Bacillota_I; class Bacilli_A; order Acholeplasmatales; family Anaeroplasmataceae; genus Anaeroplasma. The sequence continues at coordinate 7,175 of JAILIY010000074.1, read as the reverse complement.
GTAAGTAAAATTAGCTTCGTAATTAACAAAACCTGTTTCAACTGCTACTCTAATTGTACTATCTGTACTATATAAAATGCCATTCTTATACCAGCCAACAAATGTATATCCTTCATTTGCAGTAGCTGTTATTTCTTGATATGTACCAATTGTTAAAGCTTCATCAAATGATGTTACAGTACCCCAATTGAAATTAGTTGATGTAGTCATTTCATTTAAGGCATATTTAACTGTTAATGATACACTTTCATTTGCTGTAAATGTATATGAAAGTTCAGTTGTTAACAATGTATCACCATCATACCAACCTAAGAAAATATAACCATTATTAATAGTTGTTGTAAGTGTTACATTTTCACCATATAAAATATTAGTAGGAATTGTAACTGTACCAGCTTCTGAAATGTTTTTATCAACTACAATTGATAATACTTGGTAAGTTGCAGTTAATGTCACACTATTTTCAGTCATTGTATAAGTGTATGATAAACTATTTGATAATAATACATCGCCATTGTACCAACCAACAAATGCATAGCCTTCATTTACAGTTGCAGTAAGTTCAACTTCTGTGCTTGGTGAAATTATTGTATTATCATAAGCTGTTATAGTACCAGCTTCTGAAATGTTTTTTGTTGTTGTAAGTGTGTAAGCTGTGAATCTTACTTCTATTGTTACATCAGAAGCAGTCATTGTATATTCATATGTTAAACTACCTGAAACTTTGAAATCATCAATATAATAACCATTAAATACTGAATTATTTGTTGTGGCAGTTAATGTGACAGTTGTACCGACTGTAACAGCAGCACCATCATATTCTGTAACACTACCTAATGTTTCATCATTAACAGTTGTTGTAAGTGTATAAATTACATATCTTGCTTCTATTGTTACATTTTCAGAAGGCATTGTGTATTCAAATGATTTATCACCTGATACTTTAGTATCATTAATATACCAACCTTCAAATGTTGAACCATTCTTTTCTGTTGCTTCCAGTGTAACTGTGCTTCCTGCACTAACAAATTTATTATTATATTCTGTAACACTACCTAATGTATCATCTACTGTTGTTGTAAGTGTATAATTAGTATATTTAGCTATGATTTCAACATTTTCTGCTATCATAGTAAATTCATAAGTAAGTTCTGTTGATACACATGTATCATTTATATACCAGCCAAGGAATGTTGAATCATTTTGTGTTGCTGATACGCTAACTGTACTACCTACTGTGAAATTTGTATTTCCATAAGGAGTAGCTGTACCATAATCAGAATAATCTGGTGTATCAATTGTATGAAGTGATTTAGTACCGTTATAAACACCAGTTGAAATATTTACAGTCCAATTTGCTGAATATGAATTATAATATTTTGTTGTTATATAATATATTTCACCGGCTTCTAAAATACCTTCCCAGTTTCTATATTTATCATAAGATGCTGATCTTAAAGCTATTTGATTTTTATCACAATCATATATCTTGATTTCAGGATAATAATTAGTTTGATATATACATACTTGAGCATTATTGTGATCATCATATGGGACAAACATATAATAATCTGATAAAGTATTATTCTTTAATTTGAAAGAACCAATCGTATTTTCATTAGGAGTATAACAAACATATTTTCCATCAGATGGTTTTGCTACCCACTTAGCATATAATGTTGTATTTTCAGTTGTTCCTGTTTCAAAGTCAAATGTTTCGCCTTCGAAATTAGGATTTTCAAACCAACCACCGAATAAATATCCACTCTTTTCAGGAATTTGTGGGAATTCTATTCTTTCTACTGACATAGGAGCTATAACTGTACCACCATTAGATTCAAAATAAATGAATTTATCACTAGTATCAGTATCCATTACTGATTTAACAGTAACTGTATAAGCTACAAATCTTGCCTCAATTACTACATCCTCAGAAGTCATTGTATATTCAAATGTTTTATCACTTGATACTAATTCATCATTAATATACCAACCATCAAATGTTGAACCATTAATTTCAGTTGCAGTAAGTGATACAACATCGCCAACTTCTACACCCTTATGGTCATATTCTGTAACTGTACCTAAATTTTCATCATTTACAGTTGTTGTTAATGTATAACCTGAGGTTCTAGCTTCAATAGATATATCTGAACTTCCTAAAGTATATTCTAATGTAGTATTTGTTGATATACATTCTTCACCATTATACCAACCTTCAAATGTAAATCCTTCTTTTACAGTTGCAGTAACATTAATTGTTGTATTTGGTGTTACACTTAAAGAATCACTTTCTAAACTAATGCCATATTCATCATACGTAAAATCAACAGTAGTTAATTTTAAACTTAAATCAACCCACATTGCAGGTCTTACAACATTTCTAGTTGCAAGAACATCATATGTATATTTAGCATTTTTAGAATTTACTTGGTTACCACTTCTAGTAACATAATATGCACTTTCACTATTTTGTAAATTACGTGTCCACCACTCGCAATTACCACCATTGTCATCATAAGTATAGGCATTTTGAGATTCAGCATATTCTGTACATTTAACTTTTTTAGATTCAGTATCTGTAAAATAATTTGCAACTTCATTGTATGATAATAAGAATACCTTATCACTAGTATTTTCTCCTGTTATACCAAAATTATCATTATCTAAAGTTGTAGTTCTTATAAATGATTTTTGAACATCATTAAATGCTTGATTATAAAATGTATCTATTAGATAAGATCTTACATATGATTCTTTATATGATGTTGCACTACCAGTTGCGTATGGTTGTGAATCTAATGAAGCCTCAGCTAAAATTAAAGCTTTACCATCTTCTTCAGCTAATACTTTCCAAGTAATTGGTTCATATTTATACCAATATACTGTGTTAACAGATAAGCCATTGTCATCTTGTTCTGAATTAGATGCACCTGTATCTGCTTGTAAGTTAGATCTATATTCTGTGAAATATACACCTCTATAATCATTATCACCATCAGAATCAGTATCTACATCTAAATAATACATGAATTCAGAACTACTACTATTAGAATAACCATAATTAACCCAATCAGTATTTGTTGTTGGATTACCATATGTTTCAGTTAATGTAGTTGCTACTGAATCTTCAGCTTTTGACTTTGGATATGAACCAAATTCAATATGATCATAATATTTAATCATAGTTACATTTGGCATATCAAAATTCTTTGATTCTGTAGTATTACTTGAATTATCTGTATAAGTAATTGTTGCAGTGTATGCGATATTTGATGATGCTATTTTTTGTGCATCATCAATTGTCAATAGACCATAATACGTATTTTCTGCTTCATCATATTCTTTTGAAGCATTTGAAATTGATGTATAAACAGTAGTTATTAAAAGTTGTGTTTTGTTGACAACACCATCTTTATATAAATTAACTTCTATACTTTCAATTTGATCTACAGTTACACCTGAAGATGTAATTATAAATCTTACTTTATTTTTATTTTCATTTATTTCAGCATCTATTGTGACACTAGCACTACCAGAAATAGTTTCATTTGCATAAGCCTTAGGCGATACGAAAGCTAACATGATAGCAAATATAGTCACAATAGATAATATTATTGTTTTTATTTTTTTCATAATATCATCTCCAAAACTAATATATTTACCATATGTTATCTGGTGTAACTGTAAGACCATCTCTATTAGCGTCTCCGCCTGATGTGCCACCAGAAACCGCACAAATGTCTTCTAAATCAATAGTTTCTTCAATAATTATAGGTTTATCATATTTTTTCATATAAATCCCTCCTAATTAAATTTAGCTACTATAGCTACATCGCTATTTGGCATTGTGTATGAATAAGATGCTTCTGTTGATATACATGTTGTATCAATATACCAACCACTAAATTCATAACCTTCATTTGCTGTTGCAGTTAATAACACACTGCTTCCAGCTGTTACTGCTTTATTATTATAAATTGTACATGTACCATATTCAGTATTTTCACTTGAAACAGTTAATGTGTATTGTGTAAATTTAGCAACGATTGTAACGTTAGCTGCTGTCATTGTATATTCATATGTTAAATCACTTGATACTAATTCATCATTAATATACCAGCCAACAAATGAATATTTCTTGTTTGGTGAGGCTATCAATGTTACAACATCACCAACACTAATTGCTTTATTTGAATATGATGTTATAGTTCCATATGATTCATTTGTAACATTTAAATCTTGATTAATATATAATCTATCAGGATTTGAATCAGTTTCATTCTTAGTTAATGAAATGTAATAAATAGTTCCTGCATCACAACTACGAGTAAATGTGAAATTACCAGTACTATTTTCTGTTTTAGCAAGTAATGTCTTATTTGAATTATATAAATAAATATTAGTTGTGTGATCACCAACTGTATAGAATTCAACATCTCCTGTTACAAGTGGTATAAATGCATAATATGTAGCATCTGATGTATGAGAATCTATATCTTGAATTAGAATATCAGTTTTTGAATTAACTGATAAAACTTTATCATCGCCAGTATATTCAATCCATTTTGCATATAATGTTATATCTTCTGTAATACTTGAACTAAAATCAAATACATTTGTACAAGCTTGTTCTGTATACCAACCACCAAATACATATCCATTTTTTGTTGGAATAACAGGATATGAAAGACAAGTTGCTTTTTGGCTTGATACACTAGAACCACCTTGTGCATCAAATGTTACAGTATAATCATCTTCACAACCTAATAAATATGATTCAGTAGAAAGTGAATAATATGTAAATATAGCTGTGATTGTTATATCACTATAACCCATTGTATATGTATAATTTTCTTCAGTTGATAATAATGTAGAACCATTATACCAGCCTTCAAATACATAACCATCTGCAGGTGTTGCGACTAAATTAACTTCTGTACCTTCTGATACACATTTATTTGTGTAAGTTGTCGCATCACCATATTCAGGATTTAAATTTTGAACATTTAATTTATATTGTGCAAATCTTGCTTCATATGTTAAAGATGAATCAGAAACATAGAATGAATGTGTTTTATCAGTTGATACACAAGTATCATTTAAATACCAACCTATAAATGAATAAGTATCATTTGGAGTTGCAGTATTTGTAATTGTTTGTGTAGGTAATGATGTAATTGTAGTTTCAGAAACACTACCAGCATTTTGATTATTTAAAGTAAAATTAGTATCTAATGCTATTTTAGACGCATCAATCCACATTGCAGGTCTAACACCTATATAATGATAATTACCTTCTGTGTTATTAAAAACACCATTTCCAGCAATATGAACAACCTTACTATTTTCTGTACTTGGGGTACGTGTCCACCACCATGCACTATTATAATCATAAAGTCCTTGGCTATCAGCATAATTTGTGCCTGTACTAACAATTCTTTCTGATTGAGTTGGATAATAAGAATTTACTTCATAAGATGAAAGAAGGAAAATCTTAGTAGTCAAATCATCTGTTTTTATATTTGAATCAGTTGATTCTGTATTGTTATTAATTGTTGAAGACTTGATATATGGTCTTTCAAATTTATTAAATGCCGTATTATAGAATGTGTTATTTAACCAATTGTTCATATAAGAATCTATATAATTAGCATAAGTTCCGTTATTAACTCTGTTATTTATTTCTTGAGAATCTAATACTCCGTTTGAAAATAATAGAGCATCTGTACCATTTGAATCTATCAAAGACCATTTAATTGGTTCATATTTAAACCAATGTATAACGCCTGCTTCGTAATAATCAAGTTGATATCCTCTTTCTTGACCTTCAATATAGACTCCTCTAAAATCATTAAAGCCATCAGAATCTAAATCTATATCGATGTATTTCCACCAATCTTTTTCTGAGCCATTATAATAATATCCATAGCTTATAAATTCATAACCTTCATTTAAATTGTCATATGTACCAACTAAATTATTTAATGTTTCAGCCTCAGATTCTGATGCATCACTTTGTGGATATGAACCAAATTCATAATATCCTTCTGTGATTTCAAATAATCCGTTTGGCACTACAAATGATTTTGAATCTGAAAGTTTATATGATTCATCTTTATATGTTATTTTTGCAACATATTCAATATTTGCAAATGCTATACCTTGAGCTTCTTCAATAGTTAATAATGCATAATATGTATTATCAGCAGCATTATATTCTCTTGAAGCATTTGAAATTGATGTAAATAAAGTTGTTAGATAAATAGGATTTACATTTTTAACTCCATCTTTATACAATATTACTTCAACTGTATCAACTTCATCAAATGATACTCCTTTCGATGTGACAATAAATCTCAATTTTGAATAATCACTATTAGTCTCCGCATCTATTATTACAGTACCATTATCCGAGATGGCCGAATTTGCATATGATTTATTAAACATAAATGGTATACAAAATACAAAGATACTTATAAATAGAATACCTAAATACTTTAATTTTTTCATATTTGCCCTCCTTATTATAATGCTGACCAGCCTTCGTCACTTCCTGAATAATCGCCGCCAGCTTTTATTTTTCCACTTGAACTTATTTCGCTTTCTTCATCAGTTGATGATTCTATAGTACTTGTCTTTTCAGACTCGCTACTAGATTCTGTTTTACTACTTGTTTTTTCTGTAAAAGATGAAGAACTACTTTGTTCATCAGATGTGCTTATAGAAGAAAAAGATTCGCTTGATGAAGTTTTTTCTTCCTCACTAGTTGTTGAAATTTTAGTAATTGTTGATGTTTCTTCGCTTTTATTATTTTTCTTATTTGAGCCACAACTAAATAGAAAAACCATTAAAGAAAACAAAACCAAACAATAATTAAATAAACTTAGTTTTCTTTTTATATTCAAATTAATCACTTCCAAATCGATTTACATATATATATTTTATCATAAAATATAAAATCAAACAACTTTTAACAGGTATTGTGAAAACGTAAACAATAAAAAAAGGTTAAAAAATTTTTTTATTTCTAACCTTTTAACAATTTATTTATCTAATTTTATTGTATAAAAATTGTCCTCTTCTGTCTGGAATTCATGTAATACTGATCGATTCCTTCCGTATTGCGGCCCCAGAAACCGTTCTTGATCCAGATTTCATCCACGGTCTGTTCC
>JAILIY010000054.1 GCA_024695025.1 Acholeplasmatales bacterium | reverse complement strand
TAATAAGGAAGGCGTATCAACTTATAGTTCAATAAATCAGTATTCTTTTATGACTACAATATTATGTAGTATTACAGTAGCTGTATTTGAATTTATTAAAAATTTATATTGTATGAGTAGAATAAAGGATGCAAATTAATGCATCCTTTATTTGTTATTTAGTGTTTAAAATTTATGTGGTAGAATAAGAGTAGTGATTACGATATTCGACTATTAGGGAGCTAATATGAGCATTCAATACAAAATTGATTTTGACGATGATGAAATTAAAGAAGATATAAAGGATAACAGTTTATACAAATGGTGTTTATCTAATTCGAAAGAATATTTGCTTGATGAATGGGATTACGAGAAGAATGGCAAATTAACTCCTAAGAACATTTCTTTTGGATGTGATGAAAAAGTATGGTGGAAGCTTAATTATCATGATGAAAAGACTAATAAGAATTTTACTTTTTCATGGAAATCAACAATATCTCATCGCACACAAGGAAGAGGGTGCCCATATTTATCGTATCCTGTAAAGAAAATTTATACAGGATTTAATGATTTAGCTACAACTAATCCTAATTTAATGTCTCAGTGGGATTATGAAAAGAATATTAATGTTGATCCTACCAAAATATCATCAGGTTCAACAAAGAAAGTATGGTGGCTTTGCGATAAAGGGCATTCTTGGGATGCGAATATCTCATCTAGAGTAAAAGGCGCTGGATGTCCATATTGTGCTGGTAAGAAAGCAATAAAGGGATATAATGATTTAGCTACAACACATCCAGATTTAGTAAAAGAATGGGATTATAAGAGAAATAAAGATTTAAAGCCAACCGATATTTCTTATGGCTCAATAAAAAAGGTGTGGTGGCTCTGCCCGAAATGTAAAAATAGTTATCTTGCTACTCCTAATGCAAGAACATGTGGAAATACTGCATGTCCTATATGTGAAGGATTGAAGGTTGAGAAAGGATATAATGATTTAGCAACGCTTTATCCTGATGTTACAAAAGAATGGAATTATGACAAAAATAAGGATTTAACTCCTTATGATGTTGTTCCAAGTTCAAATAAAAAAGTATGGTGGATATGTAAAAGAGGACATGAATGGCAGGCAGTTATTCATACTAGAACTTTAGTCAAAACTGGCTGTCCAAAATGTCAAAAAGAAAAACATATTTCATATCCAGAAAAAATCATTGCTTATTATTTAAGTAAGCATTTTAATATTGAAGAAAATAAAAGATTTGATTTTTTAAATAAGGCAGAAATAGATATTTATATTTCGGAAATAAAGACTGGTATAGAATATGATGGCTTTTCTTATCATAGAGATATATTAAGAGATTATAATAAAGATTTAAGATGTAAAGAAAACGGAATTAGATTAATTAGAATAAGAGAACCCAAATGCCCTATTTATGAAACAGAAGCAACAATTATTAATACAAATAAATGGGAAATAACTGGTAAATATCTAGCGGATGCATTAAAAGAATTATTAAATATATTAGATGTAAAGGATGATATAGATATTGTTAAAGACCAGAACGAAATAATGCAATTATATTTATCTAAAGAAAAAGAAAATTCTATTATAAATACTCATTTAATTAAAGATTGGGATTATGAAAAAAATAAAAATATTGATCCTTCGTTTATTTCATATGGTTCAAACAGATATTTTTACTGGAAATGTCAAGAATGCGGATTTGAAACATATGAAACTGTAAACAAAAAATATAAAAAGAAGACATGCACTAATTGTGGGTGTCTAAAGAAAATACAATAATATGTAGATATATTAGAATAGGATGAAATTGTTACATTTATAGCAACACTTGTTTTTTTACAAATCTTATTCTATAATTTTTATAAAGAAATTATCGATTAAAATTAACAATAGATAGCATAATAATGACCTTGATTTTCTTTAGAATATTTTGCGGATGGTTAATAGTTATTTCCGTCATTACCTTTAAATAATTCTTAAACTTTTAGGCTTATTTTTTATTTGAATGTAAGGTAAAAGGGTGTTTTATGCTTAAAATAATAGTGAAACTGTTAAAGAAGGAGGATGTATAATCTTGATTTATGTTTGATTATACAAAGATGCTATGGGAATTTTTGGAGTTATAAAAGGTGCAAAAAATGTTGTAAAAGCCGCAAAAAACAAGCTTGAAAAAGTGGTAAGTGATAAGGGAAACCAAGGTATAGATGAAGGCGATGATGTTTCTAAACGCTTGAGCAAACATATAAGGGAAAATGCTGAAATGTACATTTCGGCAATAGAACCATTGTTGGAAGAAACTACTGATTTAGTAAAAACAATAAATGAGATGCAAGGGAACAAATTGAAACTTACAGAAAAGTTCAAACTTTCTAAAATAAAGAACAAAGCTACTGAAAATCTTGAATATTTGTATCTAGCAAAAGAATGGTTGAGTTTATTAGATAGAACATCAACTGGAATCAAATTATCATATATGCAAAGTCAATTCATTTATAAATTCTCACCTTTTTTTGATGGAAGAAAAGTTCTCACTTATGATGATTCTGAGTATGAAGAAGATGATTCAATATGGGGTGATATAAAAGAGAGTTTTAGTGATATCAAAGAATTCTTTGTTTCAAGTGAAAAATTGAGGGAATTCAGTTTTGATGAATTCTTAGAATCTTATAATGATAAAATAAATGCTTTTAAGATTCCAGATTTTAAAATAATTTTTAAAAAGATTAGAGGAAGTAATGAATCTGTGGATAAGAAAAAGAATGAGACCCTATTATCAATAGGAACAATGATATGTAATAGTTGTTCTTTTGCTGCCCCATCAGGTTCTAAATTTTGTCCATCTTGCGGAGCCCCGTTTGAAGAAAGCAAATTTTGTGTTAATTGTGGAGAAAAAATAGTTTCAGGAGCGAAATTTTGCGCCAAGTGTGGATCAAAAGTGGAATAGAGTATTTTTAATATAAAATAAGGTTTTATTGAATATATAATATAGTATTGTATGTAAAAAATCCAAGAGTTTTGCTCTTTCTTGGATTTTTTCTTTTTCTCCTCGCAAATTTTACAAATTCTCTAGTGGAAAGGAGGAGATAATTTGATATTGCCTGTTCGCAACGAACAAGTTTAATATCAAATTAAAGAAGAACTATGAACGAAAAAGCACTAGAGAAGATTACAGGATTAAGTAGAAGACAAATAATAATGCTTCAGAAAAAAGTAATCCAAAGAAAAAACAAAATAGTAGTAGGTTTAAGCTATGATTATTCAGATGAAGAAGTAGAACTATTTTTATTAGCTAAGTTATTTAAAGACTGTGGTTATACTTATTCAGAAATAAAGAATGAAATGAATAATTATAGGATTAATAGGATTGAAGTATTAAATAAGGCAATTAAAAAGCTTCAATCTAAGATTAATGATTTAAATCTTAATTTAGAAAAAATATTAGTTTTAAAAGAGAAAGGGGAATAATTATGAAAAAATTTAAATTAATATTAGGAGCAATTCTATTTGCTTCAACATGTGCACTTGCTTCATGTAAGTTTGATCTAGATGGGGAAGAAACTGAAGTAAAGACATCTGAACAAATTAAAACAACAACAAGTAAAGATACACCTGCATCTACATCAACAAGTACAAAGACAAGTACATCGACATCAACAAGTACAAAGACAAGTACATCAACATCAACAAGTATAAAGACAAGTACATCAACAAAGAAAAAAGAAATGAAATATGAGGTAGGTACACCACAAACATATATGTGGACAGATAGTATTGGATATAAGTGGATGAAAGTTGCAATACCTGTTACTAATACTGGTGATTATGATATCTATTTAAAGAGTAGTTCATATGATGTTGAAACAAAATCAGGCTCATTGTTAGCTACAGAAGATTATGTTTCTGGATATCCACAATATGTAAAGCCAGGTGAAACTGGATATTATTATGATGAAGCAGAAAGAGATTTTACTGAAACAGATATAAATATTGTTCCTGATTTAGATATTATTAAAGGAACAAATGAGGTTGTTCGTTATGAAATAAGCGATGTTTCTATTACAACAGATGAGCTTTGGGGTGTAAAAGTATTAGGTAGAGTTAAAAATAATACTTCAGAAAAAGGAACAATGGTTGTGATTTCAGCTTTCTTATTTGATAGTAATGACAAATTAATAACTCAATTATCTAAGACATTACTCGATGATTTAGCAGCAGGAGCTAGAACAAGCTTTGAAATGTCACCACTTGCATATAGATCATTTACAGCAACTGATGTTGCAAGATATGAAATATATGCATATCCTTATGAATATGAATTTAGTTGGTAAAGGAGTTGATTTAAATGAAAACAACAAGAATGATTATTGGTATAGTAGGTATTGTTTTAGCATTAGTAATATTTTTCCAATCTTGTGCTGCAGGATTTGTTGAAGCAATCGAAGAGGACACTGAATCAACTGCGAGTGCTGCAGGTGTAATGGTTGCGTTATCCTTCATTGTTGCAGGTATTATTGCAATATGCACAAGAAGAAGTGCTGCAGGTGGATTTATTTGTTTTGGAATATATGCAATTTCAGGAATAGTTGGCTTAGTAGGACATGGAATATACAAAGATTTAATAGTTTGGGGAAGTATCAGCTTAGTTTTTGC
>JAILIY010000044.1 GCA_024695025.1 Acholeplasmatales bacterium | reverse complement strand
GATTGTCATGTTTGATATGGGACCTACTGGTAAGATGTTAAAGCCATTAGGTGATTTAGAATTTGATGATTGTTACGAATGTTATAAAGAAATGGTATTACTTACACGCGATAAGGTAGATGGATATATCATTGAAACATTCAGTGATTTATATGAAATTAAAGCCTGTATATTAGCTATTAAAGAAAATTCAGATTTGCCTGTCTTTGCCACTATGACATTTGATCAAAGCGGAAGAACATTAACTGGTTCAACTCCTGAAATCGTAGTTAATACACTTGAGAGTTTGGGTGTTGATTGTTTAGGTTGTAATTGTGGTTTAGGACCTAAAGAATTATATGATGTTATTACTAGATTTATTAAAGCTAGTCACACACCTATAATTATTCAACCAAACAGAGGCTTGCCTACTTTAAAAAATGGTAAGACTATTTATAATTTAGAATTTGATGAATTTGATGAATATACAAAAAAATATGTTGATATGGGTGTATCTGTAATAGGTGGATGTTGTGGTACAAATCCAGAATTTATAACAGGAATATCTAAATATAAGGGCATTAAAGTAAACAAACAGAATAACCCATATGAAACAATTATTAATTCACCATCTGTTTTAACTAAAATTGACAATGTAGTTATCTGTGGTGAAAGATTAAATCCAACAGGAAAGAAAAAATTAAAAGAAGCATTAATTAATGAAAATTATGATTATTTAGTTAATGAGGCAATAAAACAAAGTGAAGCTGGCTGTGGACTTTTAGATTTAAATGTCGGTGTACCTAAAATTGATGAACCAAAAGTAATGGTAAATGCTATAAGAAGTGTACAAGAATTTGTAGATTTACCACTTCAAATAGATTCATCTAATAAAGACGCAATTGAGCTTGGTTGTCGTTATTATAACGGTATTCCACTAATTAATTCAGTCAATGGTGAAAAGGCAGTAATGGATAGAGTATTCCCAATTGCCAAAAAATATGGTGCAGTTGTATTAGGCCTTGCACTTGATGAAAATGGCGTACCTAAAACCGCAGAAGAACGTTTTGAAATTGCAAAAAGAATTATTGATTATGCCAAATCTTATGGAATCCCTAAACATAAGATTATGATTGATACACTTGTATTAACTGCAAGTGCTGAACAAGATTTAGTTAAAGAAACACTTAAGGCTTTGACACTTGTTAGAACACTTGGTGTTAAAACTGCACTTGGAGTATCAAATGTATCATTTGGTCTTCCTTATAGAGTTCAATTAAATAAGATATTCTTATCAATGGCAATGTATGCAGGCTTAAATATGCCAATTATGAATCCACTAGAAGCTGAAATGGTTGCCGCAATTGATTCATATAATGTACTTATGTCCATCGATAAAATGAGTGAAAAATATATTGATAAATATCAAAATATAACAGTTACTCAATCAATTGATGTCAAAGGTGAAAAGAAGGCAGATTCAACAGAATTAAATCTATATAACGCAGTTAAAAAAGGCTTAAAAAATGAAATTAAAGCTTTGACAATTAAAGAATTAGAAACAAATGATGTAATGTATGTCATAAATGAAATATTAATTAAAGCATTAGGTGAAGTTGGAAAACTTTATGATAAAGGTAAATTATTTTTACCTCAATTAATATCTAGTGCTGAGGCAGCCAAAGTATCATTTGAAGTTATAACAAATAAATTCCCTAAATCAGGAAATAAAAAAGCGACTATCCTTATGGCAACTGTAAAAGGTGATGTCCATGATATCGGTAAAAATATCTGTAAGGTAGTATGTGAATCTTATGGTTATGAAGTAATTGATTTAGGAAAAGATACTCCAATTGAAGTAATAATTGAAGCTGAGAAAAAATATAAGCCTTTCGCAATTGGCTTAAGTGCTTTAATGACTACTACAGTTATTTCAATGGAGGAGACAATAAAAGAATTAAGAAAAATTAATACTAAAGCATATATATTAGTTGGTGGTGCAGTATTAACAGAGGATATTGCTAAAAACATTAACGCTGACTACTACACAAAAGATGCATTAGGGTTAGTCAATGTTTTGGAAGAATTAATAGAAAAGAAGGATTAAAAATGAAAAAGAAAAATATATTATTGAGTTTAACATTAGCTAGTGCTG
>JAILIY010000040.1 GCA_024695025.1 Acholeplasmatales bacterium | reverse complement strand
TGCGAAATATAGATTATTAACTGGTGCGTCAGTTTTAGGTAATGTTGGATTCTTTGGACTTCCCCTTGTTGAATCATTATTTCCAGGGAATTCATTTGTTGCCTGCTATTCAAGTGTATTTGTAATGAGTATGAATATATTAGCATTTACTGTTGGTGTATTTTGCCTAACTAAAGATAAGAAGTATATCTCTTTAAAAAAAGCAATCATTAATCCAACAGGTATAGCTATAATGATTGCAATACCTATTTTTATTTTTGTTGATAAAATTCCATCAACTAAATTTACTGATGTAATGTGGGATTCTATCAATCTTCTTGGTAAAATGACTACACCACTTTGTATGATAATACTTGGTATTAGGCTTGCGGTTGTTGATTTTAAGGCTTTGTTTACAAGAAAGATAGTTTATGTAATATCAGCTATTAAAATGTTAATATTTCCAATATTTTCATTTTTAACTGTATGTTTCTTACCATTCTTTGATGATACATTTAAAATAAGCGTACTTGTATTATCGGCAACACCTTGTGCATCAGTTATTTTAAATCTAGCTGAAATTCATCATAGTGAAGAAGAAATAGCTGCTAATTGTGTATTAGTATCTACATTGCTTTGCATTATAACAATTCCACTTGTAACATTATTAAGTAATATTTTGTAAATATGTTATAATTAACTAAAGGTGGGATTTCTATGTATTGTGTAAATTGTGGTTTTAAATTAGAGGATAGTTATAAATATTGTCCTGAATGTGGAACACAAATTGATAAATCATTTGTAAAAATTACAGATGTTAATCCAATGCTTGCCACTATGGTAATGATGTCAGTTATGGGTGGAAAGCCAATGGCATTATATTTCTTAAATGGTAATTTTTATAAGGATTCAAATTGTACAATGCTATTCCCAATGAATACAATAAACAAAAACAAATAAGTTCTTATTGTATGATTTTGGATAATAGTATAAAATTTTAGAGAATAATAAATCTTTCATTCTTTATATCTTAATGATATAATGTTTAGGACTTAAGACGTTGGAGGTATTTTATGGATTTAGTTATATTAGCTGCTGGCATGGGCTCTAGATTTGGTGGTTTAAAGCAAATTGAGCCAATTGATGAATATGGCAATTTTATTATTGATTACTCTATTTATGATGCTAAAAAAGCAGGATTTGATAAGGTCATTTTTATTATCAAAGAAGAAAATTTAGATATTTTTAAAAAGACTGTAGGTCAAAGAGTAGAAAAATATATTAAGGTAGAATATGCATTCCAAAAATTAGAAAATGTACCAGAAGGTGTAGTTTTGCCTCAAGATAGAGTAAAACCATTAGGTACAGCTCAAGCAATCCTTTCTTGTAAGGATTTAGTTGGTGATAAATTTATTATCATCAATTCAGATGATTATTATGGAAGTGATGCATTTAAAGTAGCTGCTAACTATTTAAATTCTTTAAAGAATGGTTCTAAAAATGTATATGGTAATATTGGCTATATGGCAAAGAATACTATTACAGAAAATGGATCTGTAAAGCGTGGTGTTTTATTCTTTGATAAGAATAATAAGCTAGAAAAACTAGTAGAATCTAAGATTGAAAAGGTAAATGGAAAGTTAGAGGCAACTCCACTTGATGATGAGACAAATACTAATGTTATTAGTGATGATACATTAGTATCTATGAATATGTTCGCATTTACAAAAGACATTATGGATTATTTAGAGGCTGGTTATAAGAAATTCTTTGATGATAATAAGGATAACTTAAAATCATGTGAATATTTAATTCCAACAGTTGTATCTGATTTAATTGAAGCTGGTAAGGTTACATGTGATGTATTATCAACAACTTCAATTTGGTATGGTGTAACATATAAAGAAGATAAGGATTTTGTAGTATCTTCATTAAAGAAATTAGTAGATAAGGGTGAATACCCTAAGGGAATTTGGAAATAAGCCATTTCAATGGCTTTTTCTTTTTACAATCATTTTTATACATTTTAATTTATTAAGTATTAAATTGATTTATTATAAATGTTTATGGTATAATACCAATGGTTTTTTAAAAAATAAACTAAGAGGTTATTATTATGTACGAAGAATATGAAACAGATGATGGTTTATCAATTATCGAATTAATAAAAATATTTTTTGGTATTTCAAGAAAAAGAAGAATTCAATTTGCAATTGTTTGTGCAAGTGTTGCAATAATTGTATTTGTCGTTTTACATTTTGCATATAATTATAGAAATACATCATATACAGCTGAATTTGATTATGAAATTCCATCATTAATTGATACAACAACTGAAGATGGTGTTGTAACTGGTACTAATTATCTTGATGGTACTCCATTCAACATTAATAGTGTAGTTACAATGACCAATTTGAGTAGAACAAAAAATGCTAGTTCTGATTTTGCAAATATTGATATTGAAAAGATTTATGAAGAATCAGAAATTAGTGCTTCTAAGAATTCTGGTAAGGATTATCCTTATACAGTTTCTATCAAGAAAAAGTATTTTTCTAGTGAAGAACAAGCTAAGAAGTTCTTTGATGAATTAATTAATTATCCTATCGTTTTTTCTGAAACATTAGTTAAGTCAATTAATAATAGTGCTTATTTAGTTCAAGCT
>JAILIY010000020.1 GCA_024695025.1 Acholeplasmatales bacterium | reverse complement strand
TAATTAAATACAAAATATACTACAAATGCTAAAAATACTAAAGCACCATAAAATGATGATTGAACATCTTTAAATTTAGCATCATCATTTACCATAGCATCAATAAAATTATTGAAATTATAGCCTAAAGCAATTAATGATATTAAGCCAAAAGCGATTGGCTTTGTATAAACATTAACTTCTTTATTTTTATATTCTGTTACAAATACATAAATTGCATAAACTAATAATATTATACCAAAGATCATACCCATTAAATGATTTGAATCAAATTTATATTTAAACATATATAAATCTTTTCCATCAGCTGCAACATATGATGAATCTTTTTTTGTCTTACTGTCACAAAATAAAATAAATGACACTAAAAAGAATAAGAAACTTGCAACAATTAAAATAATATTTTTAATACTTCTTTTATTCATGGCTTATTACCTCAGCTTTACTTTCTTCTTTTTCTTCAAATACATCTTTAGTTACATCATCAGCCTTTAATAATTGAGGATATACTGCTGCAATTATTACCATAATAGTTGTACATAAAATAATATTTGGAAGAGAATATGCACCATTATAAACTAGCGAATATACCCAAGTGTCACTTTTTAAACCCATAAATTTTGAATAACCATCTAACCAGAAGAATAGTCCTGATAAGAAATGAGATACAAACTTAAGTGTACCACCAATTACTGTACCAACAATAATCCAAAGGATTCTAAAACCCTTAGTGTTAGATTTGTGATATAAACCAGCAAAAGCACCAGCTACACCAACTACAGTGTATGCTAAAACATAATCAAGCATAATTTGGAAGAAAGGTCCTGTAATCTTTAAGAATTCATTATCAAATGTCTTACCTTGGAATACATATACACCACCAAGCATTTGTACCACAGATACAATAAGACCACATAAAACACCTGGAAGTAAACCTCTTCTATAAGCGATTATAAATACTGGTACCATAGCAATACCTATAGAACCACCATTTGCAAAAACTTTACCAAATAAAGAATCTTGGATTAAGTCAAGTGCAAATGCTATAGCTGCAAAAATCGCAATTTCAGCTAAAACTCTGACATTAATTTTGTTCATTTTCTTGCCTCCTATAAAATAAAAAAATGTCCAACTAGGACATAGGAAAAAATAAATGATTATAAAACCATATTATTCCTTCGCTAGCATTACCTAGATCAGGTCAAGGGTCGAATATAAATTCCTCTCAGCCTTAAGGCTCCCCTTAATATGACGTTAGTATTATATATCTATTAAATAGATATTTCAAGTAATAAAAATAAAAAAGGTATTAAAATACCTTTTAAACTTCTGCGCCAAAAGGTACAGCGGCAAGCTTTGCAAGCTTGAAACATTGTTTACCAAATGGGATACCGATTATTGTGATACAGAAAATTATACCAACAAACATATATCCTAAGAAGTTTCCGATACCACCTAAAATTAGCCAAATAATGTTAGCAAAAATATGCTTTTCAAAATGTATCTCTGGTTCTTTACCGAATGGTAAGATAACAAGTTTTGCAAGTTTAAATAATTGTAAGCCAAATGGGATACCAATTATTGTGATGCAAAATATAACTCCACCTAAAACAAAACCTATAGCAGACCATAACCCAATAAAAATGAACCAAATAATATTACCTATTGTTCTCACGATAGCACTCCCTTTTCTATTGCAACTACATTATACACCATATTGATTTAATTTGGTATAGTCCAAACGGATGATTTTTTAATAAAAAAAGGCAAAGTTTTTCACTTTGCCAATAAAATTATGCTTTATAATTAGCTTTTAATGTTTTAATAACTTCTTCTAATTCTTCATCACTAGCATATTCGTTAGTGTTCATTAAGAATGTTCCGCCCCATTCATAACCATCTTTCCACTTTGGAACTAAATGGATATGTAAGTGTCCTAAAGAATCACCATATGCACCATAATTGATTCTGTCTGGGTTATAAGCCTTTTGAATTGCTTTTGCAACATCACTTACATCCTTCATAAATGCATTTCTTTCTGCATCTGATAAATCAGTGATTTCAGCTACGTGATCCTTTTTGTAAGCAACGATAGCTCTACCCTTATGCTTTTGTTCTTTAAATACGATAACTTCTGAAGTTTCAGTTTCAAAAGCAAGTACACCAAACTTAGCTAAAAATTCTCCTTTTTGGCAATATGGACATCCATCTTTTTTCATTTTATTTTTCCTCCTTAAATAAATTATTATCTTTTAAAGTTTTTTCCAAAACTATAGAAGCATTCTTTACGCAGTCATTACAAGAACACAACATCTTACCAGTTGTAACTCCCTTTAAATCACCACATTTTGTAGCACCACTTAAATTCTTGAAATCTGTAATAAGATTTCTTGATAATTTTAATGTTGGGCCACTTTCATTAATTAAACCCAAAATGATATTTGCACCAACTAAAGCACCACAAGTACCTTCCATTGTACCAAACCCTAAACAAAAGCCTGATGCGATTTTCATTAAATCAGCTTCACTTACTTTAACTAAATCAGAATAGGCACTACATACGGCTTGGCAGCAGTTACAAGCGCCACTTGATTTTAAATTAACTGCCTTTTCAATTCTATTCACCTTTAATTCATCCCCCAAATTATTCTTCGTCTGTTGACAATATTGCAAGGAAAGCCTCCTGAGGTACTTCAACTGTACCAATTTGTTTCATCTTCTTCTTTCCTTCTTTTTGTTTTTCAAGTAATTTTTTCTTACGAGAAATATCTCCACCATAACATTTTGCAAGTACATCTTTTCTTAAAGCCTTAATGTCACTTCTGGCAATTACTTTATGATTGATTACTGCTTGAACAGGTACTTCAAATAATTGTCTTGGGATTATTTCTTTTAGTTTTTCAACTAAAATTCTTCCTCTATCATAGGCGAAGTCTTTATGAACTATAGTAGATAGGGCATCTACTACATCCCCGTTTAACATAATATCCATTCTTACAAGCTTAGATTGATCATAATCACCAAGTTCGTAATCGAATGATGCATAACCTTTTGTATATGATTTTAATTTATCAAAAAAGTCATAAACAATTTCAAGAAGTGGAATATTATAATGAATTACTGCACGTGTTTCTTCTACATAGTGCATATCTATAAATGTACCACGCTTCTTTTGACATAAATCCATAACTGAACCAATATATTCAGTTGGAGTCATAATAGTTGCTCTAACATATGGTTCTTCTATTCTATCTATTCTTTGAACTTCAGGAAGTTCACTTGGGTTATCGATATTAATCATAGATCCATCAGTCAAATATACATGATAATTAACACTTGGAGCAGTTGCAATTAAATCAATTCCAAATTCTCTTGAAATTCTTTCTTTGATAATATCCATATGTAAAAGACCTAAAAAGCCTGTTCTAAAGCCAAAGCCTAAGGCCTGTGATGTTTCTGGTTCAAATATAAGTGAGGCATCAGATAATTTTAATTTTTCTAGTGCGTCTCTTAAATCTTGATATTGTTTTGAATCAATTGGATACAAACCACAATATACCATTGGATTTAATTTTCTATAACCAGGAAGTGGTGATTCTGCAGGATTATCCAAAAGCGTAACTGTATCACCTACATGGACTTTGTTGATATCTTTTATTGAGGCAGTGATAAAACCAACATCTCCTGCCATCAAATAATCTCTTTTAACTTCTTTTGGAGTACGAACACCAAGTTCTACAACCTGATAAGTTGCACCTGTTGCCATTAATTTAATAGTATCTCCAATTTTAACTATACCTTCTTTTACACAAACTAATATTACAACACCTCTATAACTATCAAAGGCACTATCGAATATAAGTGCTTGTAAAGGCTTATTTAAATCTCCAGTTGGAGCAGGTATATAATTTACAACTTGCTCTAAAATATCACGAACGCCTACTCCTGTTTTTGCACTAGCTAAGACACAATCATAAGCTGGAAGACCAATTACATCTTCTATTTCATGCTTAGCGCGCTCTGGGTCAGCACTAGGTAAATCAATTTTATTAATTAAAGGTAAAATCTCTAAATTATTATCAAGAGCTAAATATACATTTGCTAAAGTTTGTGCCTCAACACCTTGTGTTGCATCTACAACTAAAATAGCACCTTCACATGCGGCAAGACTTCTTGATACTTCATAAGTAAAGTCGACATGTCCTGGAGTGTCAATTAAATGGAAATAATATTCTTCTCCATTTAAGGCTGTATATTTTAAAGCAACAGCATTTAATTTAATAGTGATTCCACGTTCACGTTCAAGTTCCATAGAATCTAAAAGCTGTGCTTGCATTTCTCTTTGTTCAACTGATTCACAAATTTCAAGTATTCTATCTGCAAGGGTTGATTTACCATGATCAATATGGGCAATTATACAAAAATTTCTTATTTTATTTTGTCTTTTTTTAAGTTCATCTAAATTCATAATCTACACCCTTTATACGAATTAATTTTAACAAAAAATATTTATATATTCAATATAAATATATATTCCCAAAAAATTAAAAAGGAGGATCAAATCCTCCTTAACAGCCTCTGTAAGCCATGTTCTGTACTTTTGCAAGTGGTAATCATTTATCTACGATTTCTCGTCCTAATCTTTTTTCTTAATTCAATCGATTAGACTCTCCTACCAAAATTTGGATTTCTAGCTTGCGGAGTTTACCAACGTTTCACCCTCTCGTTTCCGAAAGTATCGTTTCTGTGGCACTTTATAGAAAATCACCATATCAAAGACTTAGGTTATTTCCGTCGTCACTATCTCTAGTGCATAGCCTTATTTATTGGACTATCACAAACACTACAATCATCACAGATTGTGCTAGCATGGACTTTCCTAACATTTCTGCTCGATTACCTGAAGCCATCGACTAAAATTATAACTAAATTATAATTATTTTTCAAGTTTTCTTTTTTGGATTGTAAAAAGATCAAAATATATTTCAATTACATTAAGAACAATTAATACTACTAATTCAATCAACAACATATTATATCCTGTTGAATATGTAATTGTAGTTGTTTTCGACAAATCGTCAAATGCTAATTTTAATGAAATAATATTAAATATTAATCCAGCTAATAATATTAGATACGGAACTAATATAATCTTTTTCTTAATAATTAAAGTGATACATAATAATATAGCAAATATTATCAATATCATACAAAAATAAAACATTCCATTGCCATAATTATTTTGAAAATCATAAAGTCTATAATCTATAGAACCCTTATTAAAAATTGGAACTATAAAATTAGAAACCATTATTAATATAGACATCAAAAAGAATAATGTCTTCATATTAAAGCTATGCTTTACTACATATAATAATTTCTTGTATCCTTTAGGATAATCTAAATTATTATCATAATAAAAATAGGCAAATGTATGAATATCTAAAGCAAATAATGTAACAAATACTATTATGCTAAATGTAATGAACCACTTGATATCCATAATGTCATTTTCATAGACAATTGGTTCTAAAAAGAACATAGATGCCATAATTAAATTGAAGGCAAATAACGCAACTATATGATTATTAAATGAATGATTTAATTTCATTAATTCTAATAATTTTTGGCTATCATTATTGATTTTACCTTTATGTGTAAATTCAATAATTATACGATATGAATAATAAATTATAGCGGCACTACCATATATTACAAGTGCGGTAGGTAAAGGCTTTTCTGTCGTATAGCCTAAAATACATAATAATAAAAATACAACAATTTCTAAAACTAATGTAGTTATACATAATGATTTTTCAAAAATAAATAATTTTTTGAATTTATTATTATCATTATTTTCTTCTTCAATTATTTTTTCTTCATTTTCTTCTGATTTATCATTATTTTCTTCTTTAATTAGTTTTTCTTTAAATGAACCACTAACTAATTCATCATAAGTTAAATCATAAAATTTGGCGATTTTTTCAATTGTCTTATCATCTAAGGCAACACTGTTATTTTCCCATCTTGTAACTTCACTGACGTGTGTATTAAAAAGACGTGAAAACTGGTTACGAGATAATTTTTTAGATTTACGTAATAAAATCAAAGACTCACCAATTTTAGTACCTTTAGCCATAATTTCACCACCATTTTCAAAAAAGAGCTTTATAAGATTAACCTATAAAGCTTCATTTTTTAATTAGTTTTGTTTTCTTTTTTCTGCATCAAATAATGCATCTTTTCTAGAAAGATCAATTTGACCCTTTTCATTTACGCCAATACACTTAACGATGATTTCATCATTTAAGCTTACAACGTCTTCAGGCTTTTCAACTCTTTCTTTTGAAAGTCTTGAAATATGACATAAGCCTTCAGCACCTGGCCATAATTCTACAAATACACCATATTTTTCAATACGTGTAACCTTACCAGTATAGATTTGACCAACTTCAGCTTCCTTAACTGAATTTAAGATGTAGTCAAGACAAGCCTTAGCTGTAGACATTTCGCTATGCATAACAAATACTCTACCATCTTGTTCTAAATCAATCTTAACATTGTCAAACTTTTCAATAGTAGCATTGATTGTCTTACCACCAGCACCGATAACATCCTTGATCTTATCAGGATTAATCTTAGCAGTAACAACCTTAGGTGCCCACTTAGACAATTCAGGTCTAACTTCAGCAATTGTTGTAGCCATATGGTCTAGAATTTGCATTCTACCCTTCTTAGCTTGTGCTAAAGCTTCCTTTAAGATTTGGTATGTGATACCACGAACCTTTATATCCATTTGTAAAGCTGTAATACCATCTCTAGTACCAGCTACCTTAAAGTCCATATCACCAAGGTGATCTTCAAGACCTTGGATATCTGTTAATACTGTATAATGGTCATCATCTGTCATAATTAAACCCATTGCGATACCAGCAACTGGTGCCTTAATAGGTACACCTGCAGCCATTAATGCAAGTGTTCCAGAACAGATAGTTGCTTGGCTTGATGAACCATTTGATTCTAAAATTTCAGATACAACACGAATTGTATATGGGAATTCTTCTTCACTTGGAATTACATAAGATAATGCTCTTTCACCTAGTGCACCATGACCGATTTCACGTCTACCTGGAGCACCATAACGACCAGTTTCACCTACAGAGAATTGAGGGAAATTGTAATGTAACATAAATCTCTTATTTTCTTCTAAGCCTAAACCATCGATAATTTGGTTATCATTTAATGAGCCTAATGTAACTGTACCTAATGATTGAGTTTGACCTCTTGTGAAAAGTGCAGAACCATGAACTCTAGGTAATACATCAACACGTGATGAAAGTGGTCTGATTTCATCAACTTCACGTCCATCTGGTCTAATCTTATCAACAGCGATCATTCTTCTTACTTCGCCGTGTAAAATTTCATCTAATGTATATTGTACATTCTTTAAATATAAAGCCTTAGCTTCTTCATCGATAACCTTAATGCCACCAACTTCCTTGATGAATACTTTTTCATCGAAGTGTGCAATAGTTTTAGCATTAACTTCATCGATTGCTTTATATCTTTCTAACTTATCTTCAACCTTAATAGCCTTGATTAAGTCTTTTTCAGCAAAATCCTTAACAGCCTTTTCGATATCCTTGTCTACTTCAAATAATGTAGGAACATATTTTTCCTTACCACATTCTTTTTGAATTTCCATTTGGAATTCACAAAGCTTTTGGATTTCAGCATGACCGAATTTTAATGCTTCCCACATATCATCTTCAGATACGAATCTAGCACCAGCTTCAACCATGTTAATTGCCTTTTTAGTACCAGCAACTGTTAAATTAATATCACTTACTTGAAGTTGTTCAGGTGTTGGGTTAATAATTAATTTGCCATCAACCTTACCAACTACAGAACCTGCGATAGGTCCTTCAAATGGAATATCAGAAATCATTAAAGCGATTGATGAACCTAACATTGCAGCCATAGCTGTAGAACAGTCAGGATCGCTTGATAATACTGTATTAATAACTTGTACTTCATTGTTAAAGCCATCAGCGAACATAGGTCTAATTGGTCTATCAATTAAACGTGAAACTAATGTTTCATGTTCAGATGCTTTACCTTCTCTTCTTAAGAATCCTCCAGGAATCTTTCCTGCAGCGTATAATTTTTCTTGGTATAAAACCATTAATGGGAAAAAGTCTGCGGTTGATGTAACATTATTGGAAACTACTGCAGATAAAACCGTACTTTCTCCATAGTGTACTAAACATGCACCATTAGCTTGCTTAGCAACTTCTCCGATTTCGACAACAAGTGGACGTCCTGCCCAATTGTATTCGAAGCGTTTAACTTCACTCATTTGTTAATTCTCCTTATTTTCTCTTATTTATTCAACATTGTTATTATATCACATTATTAAATAAATGGTATTAAAAAATTAAAAAAACATACATATTTAATATGTATGCCTTTTACATCAATTAAAATAAGTATTTTAATAATGAACAAAAATAAAAATCATCCAAGACAGGATGATTTTTAAATAAATTATCTTCTTAAACCAAGTTTTTCGATTAATTGTTCATAAGCCTTAAGGTCTTCTCTTTTTAAATAGTCAAGAAGTGATCTTCTTTGACCAATCTTCTTCATAAGACCACGCTTAGAATGGAAATCGTGAATATGAGTTTGGAAATGTACATTTAATTCATTGATTTCAGCAGTTAAAATTGCGATTTGAACTTCTGTTGAACCAGTGTCTTGTGCATTCTTACCATATTCTGCAACAATCTTAGCCTTTACTTCCTTTGCTAAAGCCATCTTAGTATCCTCCTAATTTAAATATTTTCACGTAAATCCAAGTATAAGGCATTAGGAATACCCTTAAACGTAGAAATACGCACAAAACCATTATATCAAATTTTTAATAAATATCAAGATATTTTTTTAATAATTAATACCTATATAATCTAATGAAACTTGAGCTTGGAAATCAAAATAATACTGGCCTGCATCACTCAAAGAAGTTCTATATCCAATAGATTCTCCTTCTTGAGCTTGACTAACTAAAACATAGAATTCTTTATAAATAGTTGTGCTATTCTTATCATATTCAGTAAATTTGCCATCACTATATACATATAATGTTCCACTAGCAAGTGAAGAACTTACCTTTTTAAATAATCTTACACCACCTGATTCAGTTTGTGCTTGAGTATATGTTCCTTTAACATAAACACTTGCATAAGATTCCAACTCAAACATCACCTGAGAATTAGCATCTATTGTAGTTAATAATATATTATTTAGATCTGATTTAGTTATAGAGGAATTCAATTTACCTCTAAAATATACACATCCTAAATTTGTTGCACTTAATGTAGAAGTTTCAGTAGATTTAATAACATTAAGAGCTGATAACTCATTTACTGTGCCAGTATAACATCCTGTAATTTTGTATCTACTATATGTTAATGGATAATGTTTTACATATATAGAGCATGGTTCAGTAATTGTTTGATCTGCAATTTTTGTTTCATAACCACTATCTAAATATACACCTTCAACTGTATAACCAGTGTAATCTTTTATATCAAAAATATAATTACCATCATCATCAATAAATTTAGCATTTTTCTTTAAATAAGTAACAGATGTTTCATCACGACTATAAATAGTCACTTTAAAAGCATCATAATACGCATAAATTACATCAATATCTATGGATGGTTCATTTATAGTCATAGTATCACTTTCAAGTATAGTTTTATCAACACCTAGACCTTTAAATTCAAATGTTGTTCCATAATCTTCATTTGTTGATGATATTATATAATAATCTTCAAATGTTTTTAATTCAATTTCTTCACCAGTTCTATAAAAATAAATTTCATCATCTTCTTTATATTGATTTATATAAGAAACACATGAATATAATTCAAGTGATTGAGTAAGTTCATATTCATTTAATGAATCTAATGTATCACCATATGCATATTTTGTAATTTTACCTGCCATATCAGTTTCATAAACATATTTTGATTCATCAGTACCATCAGATAAAGTTAAAACTAATTTATAACCATTACTTGTTTTATATGCTTTTGCGAAATCTAATTCTGAATAAGCAAATAAATAATTTAAAATTGAATCATATGAATAACTAAAATCTTCTAAATCAACTGACTTATTTGTTTTAAAAGTTTTATCACCATTAAAATATATAGAACATTCATCAGATTGAATATAGTTATATTTAACGCCTTCATATAATGAATTAATAAATTCATCAATAGAAATTTCTGTTTCTTCATCAGATGTTTTATAAGTTGCTAGTATTTTGATATCTCCATCAACTGCTTCTTTTATAAAGCCATTCAAATAAAATTTAAATTTAATTCCAAGTTTTGTTTTGCCAATATACTCATTATTTGTTTTATATATTTCAATTATCTCATCATTTGAAGGTAATATAGATTTATAATTACTAGCTTTGATGCTCATAATATAATCAATATTTCTTATATCAGATTCATCATCAGATGAATAAACACCATCAATTTTACTATAAAATTTACTTTGGTTTATACTGCTATTATAGTGTTCAAAAGAAATATTTGAAGGTGTCTCAGTTATATCTATAATTTCATTTTCAAATTCTTCAACACTTAGTTTTTGCATGTAGTCAAAATACACTTTTGTTTCAAGACTTGAATTTAGACTGCCTTTTGATTCACCATCTAAAGAATAACTGCTATATATTGATGCTTTACCAATACCATTAAAATCATAATTGATTTCATATTCTTCATAATTAGAATTATTATATGCATATTTTATACAAATGTTTCCATTTGTTACAACAC
>JAILIY010000042.1 GCA_024695025.1 Acholeplasmatales bacterium | reverse complement strand
TTCTAATGCTTTAGGTTTGATAATAATTCCATATGATAAAGTTCAAGAATTTAAAAAACTATTAATCTTATATTACGAAGATAAAGATTTAAACTCAATTAAAGATTTTTTGAAAGGATGCATTAATAAAATATAGGGAACGAAAATGTTGTAAAACAGCAAAATGTTCCCTAAATACAATTAATGTATCCACAAAATATGGTTCTTTAAAAAGTAGAGACATCATTTTAAGTGCCTCCTTTTTAAGACATATTTTACAACTACAAGTGCTCCGTTTTTTATTGCTTTAATTGTTTTTTGTTTTCATACATTAATACATCTGCACGTCTAAATACTTGATCTAATTCTTTGTCAGTATCGACGTTAAATTCTGAACATCCACAAGCTATTACTACTTTGTTTTCTTGCTTGTTCTTAATATTTATTTCAGCTATCTTATTTACTAATTCCTTTCTATTTTTATAATCATTTCCTGATACTATTATAGCGAATTCGTCTCCACCCACTCTAAATAATAGGCTTTCCTTAAATGTTTCTAGAAGAATATTTTTTGCATCTACAATGAATTTATCTCCAGCTGCATGACCATATGTATCATTAATTCTTTTTAAATCATTTATATCACAAATAGCAACGGCAAATTCTTTTACTGTTCCATTTGCTATTTTGTGATTTAAGTCTTCCTCTACCTCTACAAAATAATTCCTATTATAAGTACAAGTTAGTCCATCTGTTCTTGCTAGACGACGTTCTTTTTCTAATATATCGATAAATTCAGATTCTTTTCTTTTTTGTTCATCGATATTATTTACTGCAAATACTATATGATTTGTGTCATTTGCTAAATTGATTATTTTTAAAGATACATATGTAGGAACACCATTAATTAATTGTCGGTATATAATGCTTATTGAATTGCTGTTTTTTAAAGCATTTACTAAATTCTCTTTTTCTAATACATATAAGAATTTATCTAAATCCTCTTTAAAAATGAATTTTTTAGCATTTACAATAGAGACATCGAAGAAGTTCTTACCTTCATCAATCTTTTCTATTTTTTGAGATTGGCTATTTACTTCATATTGCTCATAATTATCATTTGACATATCAACATAGTATACAGTAAAATAATTTCTTGCTAAAGCTAAAGCAATATTAGTATAAGTTAGATTTTCTTTTAAAGTATTCTGATATTGTAATTCCTTTTTAGTAGATTCTTCATTATTACTAATACCAATTATTACATCGTCCTTTGAAATTCTCATCATCGTTAATGTTACATGTGTAGGAACATTATTTAACATTAACCTATAATTTACTTTAGTTAGATTTCCTTCTTTAGTTGACTTAAGAATAAATTCCTTATTTATTGTTTTTCTCATTAAATCCTGATCTTCAGGATAAATATTATTTGAAATATTCTTAGTAACATCAGAGAAGAAGTCTGTTCCGTTTTCTTCAATTTTTAATGTTTTATAACTATTATTAGAGCTATACCCAAAATATACGCCACTAGAAACATTAACATAGTAAACTGTGAAGAAGTTTTTGATTAAAGCATTAGATATTTTAAAATTAACATCTTTTTGCTCATTTGATTCTTTATCAGAAGAAGTAGTAAGCTTAAATCCTAAATCCCCTAATACCTCATTTACTTCATTTAATGATTTAATAAATTTTTCATCTTTTAACTTCTCAAGTACTTTACTATTTGATTTTTCAGTAGCTTTTTTTAATAATTCATCTAAAAATAGTGTACTATCAATCATATTAAAACCTTCTATCGTATCGTATTTTTCAAATTGAGATTACCTCGTTTTTGAGTTCTTTCGTATATTATAACACAAATTTATTCTTTTATAGCAATATATAGCATATTATTTAATTGATACGTTTTCGTAAAAAAAGTTGCGCAAACAAATTTAAAACTCCTGGTACGAAAACTCCACAAAAAACTACATTTTTGTTGAAATTTAGTCAAAAATCTAAATACATAATCATATTTTTAATTAATATAAATTGGTATGTAAAAAATCAAAAATATAATAATATATTCATATTATTATAAAGTATCAAATTTTAATAAGAAAAAAAGTTGTTTAAAACAAGTTATAATTAGTAAATCAACAATTTTATGTATGTAGTGAGTATTTACTCACTTTTGCCTTGACATATTACATATATTCTCATATAATAAAAGTACACTCAAGGGGAAAAGTGTGCAAAATTTAAGACATTAAAGGCAAAACAAAAGGAATTTTGTGACGCAAAGCTATAGGGCCCAATAAGAGGCAGCCAGTTACAATTAAGTACTTTTGGCTGCCTTTATTTTATATAAAACGATTCAAAAATACTTAATAATAAAACTAATAAATTATTCGTTAACCACTAATTGTTTTTTTATGATTTATAAAATAAGAAAGGAGTGATGGTATGAATAAGAAACTTATACTTAATTTAATAACACTTATCATAACTGCATTCCTTTTAATATTTGTAATTAACGCATGGTATGTAAGTAATAGTACTGCTAATGTAAACAACATTACAGGTGAAACAGCAAATGATGGATTTACATTGGATTTAGAAAAAGGTACATACATCAATTATGCTAATGACCAGTATAATTGGACATGGACATCTACAAAAGATTTATCAATTAACAACATGCAACCTGGAGACAAATTCTTCTTTAGATTTAAGGTTGTGCCTTCAAAGGTTGGAACATATAGAACTGCTTTAGGTAGCATTAGTTCATCAATTCAAACTGATGCAAATAATCAGCAGATTTTAACAAGAACATCTGATGGAAATAATTATTACGTTACAATGAATCATAGTAATTTATATCAAATGGATAATTCAACTGCGTTATTTGTTTATGGTGATAAAGCCAAAAGTAATAATATAGGTACATTGTATACTTACACAAATAATAAATTTGACTTAGTTAATTACAAGGTTGAGAATGTATTCAGATTCTATAATCTAGGTAAGGGTACTGCTGATTATGGAAAGGATGATAAAATTCCTTCTCAGGTTACTGGTGTAGCTTTAAATGCAGCCAACTATTCATACACTATAACAACTACCGCAGAATTCTATATTTACTTTGCTTTAGAATTTAATGAAGCAGCATCTGAAGTTACTTATTTACATCAAGACAATATTGTAAGAAAAGATAGTAACTTATATTTGGCACAGGTTTTAAAGATTGGACAATTCGAACTAGTATTTATCTAATATTTAAGAAAGGAGTGAGGGTTGATGAAGAAATCAAAAATAATTAATTTAATAATATCAATCGCGGCTCCTATTTTGTTAGTGACAGCTGTAGTATTGATTGTTTCTTATGGTTGGTATGTTAGAAAGCAACAAATAGCAACCATTGATGCTAATGCTAAGAATTTGGCTATCGATTATACTTTCGATAGTGATCAAGAAAAAAATAAAATAACTTATGATGTAAAGAATTTAGTTTTCTTTGATAATGATAGTGAATTTGAATATCAGTATTTATCTGATATGGCAGTTAAAATGGAAATAAACCTAACTAATAAGAGTTCAAATCCAGTTTCATATAAAATAACTTTTGATTCAACTAAGATTGTTACTCCTCAAGAAGGAGATTCTACATCAATCGCTTATGTTGATTGTATATTTAATTCAATACCAGCTATATCAAGTGATATTAAAACAATTGATACAGCAAGAGTAGATAGCACAACAGTTACATATACAAATTCAGATACTGATAGAACCGCTGTTTATGATTCAGGAGAAGTCACTCTAGCAGCCGGTGCATCATTAACTGCTCCTATCGTTTTGTATCTATATGGTATTCAAGAAATAGATTTAGCTTTGAATGAACCGTTCTTATATGTTAATTCAACAACATTGGTTGATAGTTATGTATTCACATTGACTATTGAGTCTGTTCCTATTGGTGCTGTAGAAGAGGAAGAAAATTCAGAAACACCAGCTAACAATAATCAAGGTTAGTATAACATTATTACTAAAAATCTTCTAAGAAAGGAAGTAGTCGTTATGAACAAAATAAAATATAATATCTTTTACTTAATTGGGCTACTTGTCCTTATGGCTTCGATTATTACAGTGTTCGCAGCATTCGTATTTAGTCAGACAGTTGTTGTTACAACTAAATTAGGTAATGTAGAGTTAGTAGATAAAAAGTATACAATTTACGAAAGAGGAATTTCTACTACACCTACTGATCCTAATTATTTAAATCCAGGAGATTCAGATTATGCTGAAAAAGCAAAAAAGGCAGCAAAAATGAGAACAGATGCTGTTACAGTAATCGATGAAATTGAATTAAATTTCACTGCAACTTATACATTAGCAGCTCATGATAATCATCAAATTTTTGTTGAAGGTACAAATTATTATACAAAAAGCGGAAATGAATATACTTTAGCTGAAGTAGAATATGGTACTGAAATACCTGCTACTCCAGAATATTATACTGAAACAGGTAGAACATATAGTGGTATTAAGTCTGCAAAGGGCTATGATACTAGTATTTCTGCAGTTAATTGGACTGTGTCTGGTGGTAATGTTATTACAGCTACAGTTAATTCTCTTAATATTTCTTTAAATTGTACAATTAGTAATGATGGTAAAATTACAGCTACAACTATTACTGTCAAAGATGGACAAAACAATACATTAAATCATTATAAGGCAGTAATTGGTAGTACAGGTTTATACATCGTTATCATTGATACTGATCTTCAAGATACATCCGCAACAGAAATTGATGCAGATTCAAACTTAACTTGTAGTGCAACATCAGATAAATATATGGCTGGTGTTACAGGAGATAAGTATTATTTATCTCAAGTTGGTATTAAATTCTCATTTAAATCTGCTATTGATGTTTATGTAAGAATTCGTATTAGAGATTCTTGGATTAGAATTAAGGATTATCATTCAAGTGTTAGAGGAAATGAAATCGTTAAGGATGATTCATTATCTGGTTCAACACCATTTGCTATTACAGATAGTGACTGGTATTATGATCGAGTTAACAACTATGTTTATCTAAAAGAGAAGTATCATCCAGATTATGTTTTATCAACTGGTGCATATGATAGTACAAAATTATATTATACAAGAACTGGTGCTGGTACAGTTGCTAGTCCTTATGAATATTCTTTAGCAACTGTTACATCAAGTACATATTCAGCAAATACATATTATGAATTAGAAACTAAAACATATAGTTTCTGTGTTAATGAAGCTTATTTTTACAACATAACTACATTATCATCATATACTGAATATATTGATGTTAAATTTGGCTATGCAGTTGAGATAGTTCAAGCAAATAGAATCTTTGCAAAATGGGGTAAAAACCCAAGCGTAGATTTTAGCTAAAAGGAGGTGCTATAGTTATGAAGAATAATGATAATTTTAATAAGAAATCAATATACAAAAAAATCGCTATATCTACATTAGCTATAGGCCTTTCAGTAGGCATTTTTGCTCTTAATATGGTAAAAGAAGATCCTAACTTCTCAAAGTATAGATCTAATTATAATAGTGATTTAGCATATATTAAGCAGGGTGACGCTCCAAACTTAGAAGACACTATTTCAATGACAGATGCAGCAGCGAATAAATCTACTATTAATGGTAGAGTAATTACAATTTCTACTGCGGCAGAATTATATGAATTTTCTAATAAGACAAATGCTGATAATGACTTCTTAGGTTATAATTATAAATTGATTGATAATATCGATTATGACGATATTTATGATGCTGAAAATTCTAATTATGGTGCATTTAAGCCAGTTGGTTATACTCAGGGTAGAGAGTTTAGTGGAAAGTTTGATGGTGAAGGTTACGAAATTAGAAATTTAACTTTTGCTCAACCATTTGGTACAGATAGAGCTTATTATGCAATGTTTTGGAATAACGCAGGTACAATCGAAGAATTAGGCTTAGTTGATCCATCATTAACTATTACTACTCCTTGGGAAGATCTATCAGGTACTGGTGGTGTTGCATATTTAGTTGGTGAAAATACTGGTACTGTATCTTATTGTTTCGTTAATGATATGGTTGATACATTAAATAACGAAAAATCAAATACACGAGGTATTACAGCTCCTGGTGCCCGTGTTGCTACTCTTTGTGTAGCTAACAAAAAGAATGGTACTAAGGTTGGTTCATTAACTAATAACTATGTAGCTGTTGATACTGTTATTAATTATCAATCAGCATCACCTTCTTGGGCTGAAATAGCCTTAAATAAGGATGCTGAAACTACATTATCAAACTGCTATTATTATAATGATGCTATTTCGTATATTAATGGTAGTACTACATATTTTAAGGACACTTATTCAAACTTGTCTTCAATTCCTACATCTACATATGGCCTTTATAAAACAAAAGCAGATTTAAAGACACAATTAGGTAGTGAAAATTGGTATACTGCAGCTAGTTATGGAGTATATTCATCACATGTTGGAATTGATTTTGGTATTAAGCGTGGTATTGCATATGATAGTACTACAAATGTATTATCAGTTGCTAGTCCAAAGGATTTTGCATATATGTACGAATTATTTAATACAGATGACTACATGGCATCAAATAGTGCCATTTATAATATTACATCTGATATTAATTTAGCTAAGTTACCTGTTAAAGCTTATACTTATCAAAAAGGTATTGGTGCGACTATTGAAGGTACATCATCTGATGATAGATCTTCATTAACTTTAATTGATACTAATAAGAGTAAATATCCTACAATTTATAATGCCAAAATAATGGATAATACCAGAAAGGCAACATCATCTGGTGTTGATTGTTATGGTTTATTCAATTATTTAACTGGTACTGTTAAAAATATTAATGTTTATATTGATGATTCAGATGCAAGCCTTGATACAGTTAGTACATCTTCAAATGTAAAGGGCATAGGTGTATTATCTGGTTATATTGAAAAAGGTTATGTTGATAATGTTAATGTATATGCTGATTTCGAATCTACTAAGGATATTGGTGAATATCATATTGGTGGTATCACTGGTATTTTAGGTGGTGTTGGTGTTATTCGTAATTCAAGTGCCGCTGGCTCAATGGTTATGGAAGAAGTATCAACTACTATGCCTAGTAGAGATGGTTATATGAATGGTATCGCAATTGGTGGTATCGTTGGTTATGTAGAAGCATCACTTGGTCATTTAAATACTTGTACAAGTGCTGTTGATATTACATGTGAACTAGGTACAGCAACTACATATGCAATTGGTGGTATCGTTGGTGCTGGTTATACAACAAATTATAGCTATGATGTTACAAATAATAATACCACTGTAAAGGTTACTGATAAAACAGCAAATCTTGAAAATGATGGAACAATAACAGTAAGTGAGGGTACAATAACATATTCTAATTTATATGTTGCTGGTGTTATTGGTAGACATTTAGGTATGACTGCCCAAGTTGAAAACTTCAACAATTCGGGAGCAATCAATGTTAAAACAAATGGTAACAATACATATGTTGCCGGTGTAGAAAATGCTGACATTTTAACAACTTCAGTTAGTAACTCTGGTATGACTGCCTCTGAATTTAAGGGTAAGAATGGTAAGTATTTATTCTATGCTTCATCATTTACTAATGGAGAAAATATTACTGTTACTGGTAGTTCAAATAATTTACATTATACAAATGTTTTAAATATTAATGCTAAGGGTGAAATCGAATCGACAATCGATGGTATTTTTAACCTTGCTTATAATGAAAAATATAATGGTTCAGGACGATTAGAAGAAAATCCATTGGCACCACAAAATATTGATATTAGTACAATCAGTAAATTTGCTGGCGTTTTAAACGTTGTAAATGATATAACAGGAGACAATAAATCGTCTACAATTGCATCAACGATTTATAATCTACGAGATGTTAATTTTAATATGGTCAACACTATTACAACTGCAAAAACTCTTAATTATGCAGGGGTTGCACTAGGTTCAAACATTTCTTTTGAAGATGTTAGAAATGAAGGTAAATTAACATTTACTATTGATAAAACTATTACAGCTGCATCTACATTAAAAGTATCAGGTGTATTTGAAGAAATTAGTAATGGTTTTAATGCT
>JAILIY010000126.1 GCA_024695025.1 Acholeplasmatales bacterium | reverse complement strand
ACCAGCACCGCCAACACCGATAACTAATATCTTAGTTTTAGCTGTACTTAATCCATCTAAGTCGTCAAAAATCATTATATCCCTCTTTCCTCAAAATTTTTAATGCATAAAATCATTTGTATAATTATTTTAACTTAATTTTCAAATTTTTACAATATAATCGAAAGACCAATTTAAATTTTTTTCGATATTTTTTGCATTTTCGTTTTATACAGAAAAAATGCGGTGATTTTGATATGATATCTCCAAAGTAGACAAATAAAATAATTAAAAGAGAAAAGGAAACAATCCCCATGGGGATTCGCGATACCTCCAAAATTATTGTAAGTCTACTTTGGAGGTACTCTTCAAAACGGATTATTTATTATTTTTAAAAAAAATTAGAGCACTAAATGCTCTAATTCTATTATTCATCTATACTATTATTATGTGCTTCAACTTCTTCTTCAGTAGCATCTCTTACTGATATTTTAATAGAAATAATTCTTCTATTAAATACTTCATTGATTTCAAATGTTAAACATTTAGCATAATCAATATATTCATCAGCTTCATCTGATTGTCTAGTATAAATTGCTGTATAATCAAATTTAAATCCTACCTGAGGAATACTTTCACATTTTGCAAAAAGCCAACCTGATAATTTTGATGGTACATCTTCAGGTATATCACCAATATTAAGACGCTCAAATATATCTTCAACGAAATATTCACCATCTACAATATAGCTTCCATCATTATTGTCTTGGAATAATAAATCATTGTCACCTGGAGTATCGTGTTCATCATAGATTTCACCAACGATTTCTTCAAGTGCATCTTCCATTGTAACCATACCCATTGTATCACCATATTCACCAGATACAATCGCGATATGAGTTTTAGCTTTTTGTAATTCTTCAATTAATGCATCAACCTTCATTGTCGCTGCGACAAATTTAACAGGACGGATTAATTTTTTCCAACTCATTTTTGAATTTTTAACTAAAGCTGGGAAAAAGTCTCTTTCAAATAAAATACCAACTATATGGTCTTTATCACCTTTATATACAGGTATTCTTGAATAGCCACTTTCCATCATAAAATTTGTAACATCATCAAGTTTAGAATTATAATCAATAGCTTCCATTTTGATTCTAGGAACCATTATATCTTCAACAGATCTATCATTTAAATCAAATACTTTACGAATAGTATCAGCCTCATCATGTTCGATTTGACCTGTATCTTCCATTTGATCAATTAATACACCTAATTCTTCTTCATCAGGAGCACTAGCTTCTTCATTATTCTTCTTAGTAAACATCTTTTGGATACCAATAAAGAAATATACAAATGGTGTCAATATTATACCTAAAATATAAATAATCCAAGCAACCTTCACTGTTATAGCCTCTGGATGTTGCTTAGCTATAATCTTAGGGATTATCTCGCCGAAAATTAAAAGTACAATAGTGATAACTGCAGTTGAAACAACACTCACTACGCTTTCACTTTTAATTAGTTCACTAAAGAATAATACTGCAAGTGTTGATAAGGCAACGTTAACTAAATTATTACCAATTAATAATATAATTAAAGTCTTATCAAAATTATTTGTCATTGATAATGCTTTTTTAGCACCTGCTTTCCTTTCCTCAATTAAAACTCTTAATT
Source organism: Acholeplasmatales bacterium (assembly GCA_024695025.1). Taxonomy (GTDB): domain Bacteria; phylum Bacillota_I; class Bacilli_A; order Acholeplasmatales; family Anaeroplasmataceae; genus Anaeroplasma. The sequence goes on along the minus strand of JAILIY010000126.1, from coordinate 9,737 downwards.
TTGCATCACTTGATGATGAAAATGCAGTTTCACTCATAGAGAAGAAAGCTGACAAAATTATTAATATGATCATTACTACTAAAATTGTAACACCTAAACTACTTAAACCCGACAATGGGGTTATACTCGATTGAACTTCCAAATTTCTACACTCCTATAATTAAGCTCTACTTGAATATTCACCAGTGATTGTTGAAACGATTATTTCTTCGCCGTTTTCAATAAACATTGGGACCTTTACAAGTAAACCAGTTTCTACTATCGCATCCTTAAGTGCGTTAGTCTTAGTATCACCCTTAACTGCAGGTTCACATTCTGTTATTGTTAGAGTAACCTTATCAGGAAGGTTAATACCAATTATTTCTTCACCATATTTTTCAATTTCAACATTTGTGTTTTCTCTTAAGAACTTTCTTTCATAATCAACAAGATCATGAGGAATTTCTATTTGTTCATATGTTTCATTGTCCATAAAGCATAACGCATCACCAGTATCATATAAATATTGCATTGAAACTTTTATAATTTCAGCCTTTTGAACTTTTTCTGCTGCGTTGAATGTAACATCTGTAATCGCACCACTTCTTAAATTACGAAGCTTAGTTCTTACGAATGCTCCACCCTTACCAGGCTTAACATGCATAAATTCTAAAATCTTATAAATATTACCTTCATAAAGAATAGTCATACCATTCTTAAAATCATTACTTGAAACCATTTTAATCCTCCAAAATTCAAATATAGGTTTATTATATCAAATTACTTGATATTTTTCAAATATTTAATAGCATCTATATAGCTTCCCTCAAGTTTTCCAGAAAAACAAACATCACATACATCTCTTACAAAATTGATTCTTCTAAAGTCGTCTCTATCGTCTACATGTGATAAATGTACCTCTACTTTTGGGCCAGAAAACATCTCAAGTGCATCTCTTATGGCAACTGATGTGTGAGTATAGGCTGCAGGGTTAATTATTATCGCATCAAAATTTGCAAGTGCGAACTGAATTTCTGTAACAATTCTTCCTTCGCTGTTAGATTGGAAGAATTTTATATCAAAGAAATTATCATTTTCTTTTAAAATTAATTCATTAATTTGATCTAATGTTAATGTGCCATAATGTTCTTTTGGCCTTTTTCCTAACATATTTAAATTAGGTCCATTAATTATTAATACATTCTTTATCATTTTAATTCCTCCAAAATATCATTTAATGCTTTATCTATATCCATATTATCTACTTCAATATCTTTAAAATAGTCATATAAATCTTTTCTTTCAGCATATAATTCTTTAATTGTTTTAATTTGTAATAATGGTCTTACTGTAGATGAATTGTCACATCTTTTTTGAAGTTCATCTAAATCAACATTTAAGAATATACATTTACCATCCATCAATTCTTTATTAGCTTTGTTTTTAATTATTCCACCACCAGTTGAAATAATTACATTATCTAATTCTAAGAATTCTTTTAATGTATTTTTTTCTAATTCTCTAAAATATTCTTCACCGTAGGCATCAAATATTTCTTCGATAAACATACATGCCTTTTTCTCTATATAATTATCCATGTCAATAAATTCATAATTTATTGCCTTAGCTAATTTTTTGCCAAGTGTTGATTTGCCACTACCTGGCATTCCAATTAAATATATACGCATATTACAACCACTCATCTATATCCTTTACAATTTTATTATAAGTATTTTCAATATCATCTAAATTAACTTCATAAAAATGACTATTCATTTGATTTTTAAACCAAGTCTCTTGCCTTTTAGCCAAATGTCTTGTGTTTTTCTTAATTTCATCAATTGCGCTATCTAAAGTGCATTCACCTTTGAAATAAGGAATAAATTCTTGATAACCAATTGCGTGAGGATAAATTCCTTTATCATAAAGATTTTTAACCTCTTCAATTAAGCCATCTTCAATCATTTTATCTACTCTTTTGTTGATTCTATCATATAGTTTAACTCTATCCATACTCAAATAAACAATATAATAGTCATAAATGTATTCGTCCTTTTTATTATTTAAATGAATTGATTTATTTGTATTAAGTTTAACTTCTAAGGCTCTAAGTACTCTTTTTCTATTATTTGGATGAAGCTTTTCTTTGTCGATATTATTATCTAATTTTAATAATAATTCATATAATTGTTCATTGCTTAAATCTTTATATTTGTCTTCAAAAGACAAATCTCTTTTTTTATCATCAAATTCATAATTACAAAGACAAGCTTTAATATATAAGCCTGTACCACCACAAATTAATGATAATTCATTTTTATCAATTATTTTTCTAGCATCAGTTTGAAAATCACAAACTGAATAAGTATCCAAAGGATTTCTAATATCTATTAGATAATGTTTTACATTGTCCATCTCATCTAGTGTAGGCTTTGCACTACCAATATCTAATCCTTTATAGACACTGACACTATCACCAGAAATTATATCTAGGTTATAGTGTTTGGCTAACATTATTGAAATTTTTGTTTTACCTACAGCTGTAGGACCTAAAACAGCTATAACCTTTTTCATGTTATTTTTGAATCCTTTCAAACATTTTTTCTATTTCTTCTATTGATAATTTAATAATTGTTGGTCTGCCATGAGGACATGTATATGGATTTTTACATTTATTTAAATTATCAATTACTGATTCTATTTCTATTTTTGAAATAGAATGATTTGCTTTTATTGAAGCTTTGCATGAAATCATCTTCGCAATTGATTCTCTAAAATAAATTACACTAACTTTATTTTCTTCAATCATTTTAGATAATATTTCATAACAAATTTCTTCAATATCATCTACCTTAGCCCAAAGAGGTACACCTCTTATCGCATATGATGTATCACCGATTGGTTCTAATTTAAAGCCTATTTTTTCAAAGCTTTCAATATTTTGTTCAATATATAAACATTCCTTCTTACTGAAATTTAATATAATAGGTATCAATAAATCAGTTTTAGGTAAATTATCTTGACCTAAAAGGTCATAATAATATTCAAAATTATATCTTTCTGCAGCTGCGTGCTGATCAACTAAATACATTCCTTCACTATTTTGGAATATTAAATATGTACCAAATATTTCACCTACATATTCCATATAAGGAATCTTTTTAGACTCTTTTATAACTATATCGTCTTTAGGTTTTGAATATGTATCAGTTTTAGGTTCTTCTTTGATTTCATCTTCAACATATGAATCATTAGATTCATAATTGAAATTATAAAATGTATTATTAATATTATCTTGTGTCTGTTTATTATAAACTATTTCTTCATTTAATTTAGGTTCTTCTTGTGTGTCAAAAATAGTCTGTTTAGCATAAGATTCATATTTATAATTATCAATACTTCTTTTTGGAATTAATGTTACTTCCTTTAATTTATTTTTAATGCTTTCTTTTAGATCACTAGTGATTAAAGATTCATTAGCTAATTTAATTTCTACTTTATTAGGATGAACATTACAATCAACTAAAAGTGGATCAATATCAAAATATAATACAGCAATCGGACATTTACCTATTGGTAAATATGTGTCAAAAGCTTCTATAGTCGCGTTAGTGACATTATAATTTTTGACGTATCTACCATTTACAACCATGGTTATTTCTAATTTATTGGCCCTATAAATTTCAGGCTTTAAGAACACTAAATGTGCTTTATAGCCATCTTTTACATAATTAGTTTCAAGTAAAGCCTTAGACGCATCAAGTCCGTATATTTCACCAATTAAATTAACTATCTTACCAGAACCTGATGTACTAAATACCATCTTGTCATTATTATATACATTAAATCTAATATCTAAATGTGCTATCGCAATCTTTTCTATAAAAAATAAAATTGATGACAATTCACTCTTTTCACTTTTTAGATATTTAAGACGTGCAGGCGTATTTAAAAATAACTGTTTAACAGTTATAGTTGTACCTTTATTAGAATGAATTGGTTCTTCTTTTATTTTTTTGCCGAATTTATATTCACAACAATAACCACTATTTCCATCTTGTGATGAAATGATAGTCATATCAGATACTTGGGCAATTGAGGCAATAGCCTCACCTCTAAAGCCCAATGTCATTATTCTAAATAAATCATATTCTGTTTTAATTTTAGATGTAGCGTGAGGAATGAATGCTTTTAAGACATCTTCACTGTCCATGCCTTCACCATCATCTATTATTTTTATAGATTCAAGGCCTGAAAGACCTAAATAGATAGTAATATTTTTACTGCCTGCATCTATAGAATTTTCTATTAATTCTTTTACGACACTAGAAGGTCGTTCAACTACTTCTCCAGCCTGGATTTTACCGACAAGAGAATCGCTCATTACATTAATCTTCCCCATCTAGTTCCATCCCCTTAAGTTCATTTAATAGATTTAGTGCCTCAAGTGGCGATAAAGTATTAATATCTATCATATCTAATCTTTCTTTAATTCTATCAGCTATTCTTTCGACTTTAACTTCTTCTTTATTATCATATTCATCAAAATTAAATAAATCTAAAGAAACACTCTTCTTATTATTAGAATTTTCTTCTAAATGTTCTAATATATCTTTACTTCTTTTGATTAATGATTTGGGAAGACCAGCTAAAGATGCCACATTGATACCATAAGATTTATCTGTTGGCCCATCTAAAACCTTATGCATGAATGCAACTCCATTTTCAGTTTCTTTAGCTTCAACATGAACATTTTTTAGTCTTGCAAGTTTACCTTCTAAGATTGTAAGTTCATGATAATGAGTTGAAAATAAAGTAATAGCCCCAACCTTCTCATGAAGATATTCTAAAATAGCTTGAGCAAGTGCCATACCATCGTATGTAGCTGTACCTCTACCAATTTCGTCAAACAATACTAAAGAATTTTTAGTCGCATTTGAAATTGCATAATTTGCCTCACTCATCTCAACCATAAATGTAGATTGACCAGAAACTAAATCATCAGATGCACCAATACGAGTATATATTGCATCAAAAACCATTAAATCTGCACTCTTTGCAGGTACAAATGAACCAATTTGGGCAAGTATAATAATACTTGCAAGCATTCTCATATATGTTGATTTACCACTCATATTTGGTCCAGTGATAAGTACCATATTATATTTGTTTATAGTTACATCATTTACTATATAATCATTTTTAAGAAGTGATTCTAAAACAGGATGTCTACCATCGATAATGGTAACCTTTCTATCACTGTTGAATGTAGGTCTTACATAGTTAAATTTAGTTGCGATATCAGAAAGTGAAATATAAACATCAATATTAGAAATAATATCTGCTAATTCTTGTAAAGATCTAACATATTTATTAGCTTCCTTACGAAGACTTACAAATATTTGATATTCTAATTCCATTATTCTATCACCTGCAGATAATACTTTTTGTTCATATTCTTTTAATTCTGGTGATATAAATCTTTCTGCGTTAGCTAAAGTTGCACGGCGAACATAGCCAAAATCTTCATTATAATTTTGAAGTTGTCCTTTAGTTATTTCAATAAAATAACCAGTTATTCTATTGTATCCAACTTTTAAATTTTTGATTCCTGTCTTTTCTCTTTCTTTTTGTTCATAATTTAAAATCCACATCTTACCATTTTCTTTGATGCTTCTTAAATCATCAAGTTCTTTATTAAAGCCATCTCTAATGATGTCTCCTTCTTTAACAGAAAGAGGAGGATTTTCCTTTAATGCACTATTTAATAAATTATATAAATTCTCGTGACTATCGATTGAATCAGCTAATTCTTTTGATTTTTCTAGTGGTAATCTAGATACGAATTCTTTTAAAGAAGGAATATTTTTTAAACTTCTAATTAACCATACTAAATCCTTAGCATTGGCAGTTTGAGATGATATTCTTGAAATAATTCTTTCTAAGTCGTACACATCCTTAAAAATTCTTTTTATTTCTTCTTTTTCTATATATGATTGATTAAATGCCTCAACATAGTCTAATCTTTCATTAATTGCGTCTAAATCAACAAGTGGTTTATCTAGCCACTTATGTAACATTCTTGAGCCCATGGCTGTATTACATTTATCGATTAACCATAAAATAGAACCATTTCTTGAAGATGTTCTTAAAGTTTCATTTATTTCTAAATTCTTCTTTGTGAAAGCATCTATATGTAAATATGATTCATTTATATATGATTTAAATTTTTTAAAGAATAAAGGCTTTTGATATTGTGTATGAATAAAATAATTAATTATTATACCAATTGATGGTTTATAAATATCTTCAATATCACAAACTACATATGATAATTCTTCATCAATATTATCATTATCTTCAATTGATAATGATATATTATTATTTTTAATAAATTCCATCAATAATTTATTATTGAAATTTGATTTTGTAATTATTTCTTTAATATGAAGTGATAATAATTCATTTAATAACATATTGATGTTTTTAAATTTAGTTACATATCCTTCACCAGTTGTGACATCACTATAGCACAAAACAAAGGCATTTTTGATACCAATAATAGACGCGATAAAATTATTTTCTCTATCTTTAATACCAGAATCAATTGTACCTGGAGTAATAATTTTTACTACACCACGCTTAACAATTTTACCCTCCGCAGTCTTAGGGTCTTCAATTTGTTCAACAATAGCAATCTTATATCCGCGATTGACCATCTTTTCGATATATTCACTAGCGGCATGATATGGGATTCCACACATTGGAACTCTTTCATCAGCACCTGCATCTTTACCAGTAAGCGCAAGTTCTAATTCTTTAGATGCAGTATATGCATCTTCAAAAAACATTTCATAAAAGTCGCCCAACCTAAAAAAGACTATATAATCTTTATAGTCCTTTTTAATATCTAAATATTGTTCCATCATTGGGGTATAAGTGGCACCCTTTGCCTTCTTACTCATACAAAAACCACACCTTATCTAATTAATCCATAACCTAAAAAGGCTACAATTCCAATTAATAAAATAATACCTAAAACAGGTAAAACAAATCTTTTACCACCTTTGTTTAACTTGATAAATTTCTTAGAGCCATATTTATCATTAGGTGTATTCTTAGATACATCTACTTTACTTACATAAGTTATTTCTTTTTCTTTAGGCTTATTATCTTTTTCTATTATCTTTTTTATTTCTTCATCACTAAGGTTATCTGAATCATTTGAGACTTGATTTTCTTTATTAGTTTCAACTACTTCAACTACTTCAAGATTACCTTCGTCGTCTTCTTTCATGATTTCATCATTTTCAATTACTAATTTTTCAGCATCACCTGGCATAATAGGAGCTTCAGGTACCATTTCATGAATTTCTTCTTCAGGTTCTATACCATTTGCATTAGCTAATATTTCATCCATATGTAAAGAATCTATATCATCGCCATCATATGAAATAATCTTTTTAGCCTTTTGATTACCAAATGGAGAAATAGATTGAACATCAACTGTAAATTCAAGTGGTAAATACATTTTGTCAGCTACAATTTCATTTAAAGATGTTAAAGTAATTTCACATTGTGATAAATAATAAAATAAATAATTTACTATGTCACTCTTATCTAATTGAGGTTGAAGTGGTATACCATTTTTTCTAGAGAATTCTGAAAGACTAGCTAAAGTCATTTCATTTAATTTTTCTTCTGTGTCTTCTTCAATTCTTCCTTCGGCACCTAAATAATATAAAATATAATCAATATATTGATCCTTAGTTAAATTATTTGGTAAATCAATACCATATTTAGCACCTAGCTTTTGAACCTCAGCAACGGTTGCAGTATACATCAAATCACTTTGAAGTGGTCCAAAATCTTGACCATCAAATGTATCTTCTTGTTCAAGTGCAGATGCACTAATAAAGGCAATATATTCTCTTAAAGTGTTTTGTTTAGATTTTGTAATAGTCTTTAAATAATTAATTTCACCATCAGTTATATTCAAGCCAGCATAATTATCTAAAACTAATTTACAAAAATTATATCTATATTGTTGATATGAATCAGGATCATTTGCTATATCTTCAAACAATTGAGATAATTGTGTTTCTGAAAAACTCTTATAATATTGTAATCTCTTAAAATAGTCTCTTGATAATGAATTAGAATGTAAAAATTTAATTTTTTCATTCAATACACTTACCATGGCCATACAATTCATCTTTCTTGGAATTTGAATTGATCTATTAATTAAGAAATTGTACATTTGTTCACCACTTAGGTTTGACATTCTCTTAATCATAGCATCATATTTAATTGGTTTTCCAAATACGATTATTTGATTCTTTTCGTGTATTATTTCCATATTCATCATCCCTTTTTATAGCATATATTAAAATTATATAATATTTTTAAAATATTATAAAGAAAATATAAAAAAATAATAAAATATGCTATAATTTAAAAGACTAAGGAGGATATGTATTATGAATTATTTATCTATAATTTTTGATGGCTTTGAAGAGGAAGAGGCAACTGCACCATTCGCTTTAATTAGACGTGCAGGTGGAAACCTAGATATAGCATCATATAGTAATACTGTTACTGGCAGCCATGGCATAAGCTATACAAATATATTAAATCTTAAAGAATTAGATTTAAATAAATATGATTGCTTAATTGTATCTGGTGGTGGCGGACAATATAAGCATATTATGAATGACAAATTTGTATTAAATATGATTTTAGATTTCTATAATAAAGGCAAATATATTTGTGGTATTTGTGCAGCCCCAACAATATTTGGTGCCTTAGGACTTTTAAAGGGTAAAAACTATACTTGTTTCACATCAATGAACCAAGATTTTGGTGGTAATTACATGGATAAAGGCGTAGTTGTAGATGGTAAAATAATCACATCTAGAAGTGTCGCTTATTCTATCGATTTTGCATATAAAATCATTGAATTAACATTAGGTAAGGATGTATTAGATAAAGTTCATAAACAAATATATTATGAAAAATAAGAAAATAGTCAAGCTCATTGAATCATATCAAAGAGATTATTCTGCGAATACTCCTCCTAAATGTAGATTCTTTCCAACTTGTTCAGAATACGCAAAGGGATGTTACCAAAAATTTAATTTTGTTAAAGCATCTTTGTTAGTTACTAAAAGATTATTAAGATGTAATCCTTTATCTAAAGGTGGATACGATCCTGTACCTTTAACTAAAGAAGAAAAAATGAATGAACAAAAATATGAATTGATGATATTAGAAAAATATGATGAAGAAGAGAAAAAATAATCTCTTCTTCTTTTTATTTATATGTATGGACATATCTTTTATTCTTATAAACAAATATATCTATATTACCACTATATCTAGTTTCATATACTTTTGATGTTTTATTTAATTTGTTTATTATTGATTCATCAGGTAAATTATATTTATTATTTAATCCAACTGAAACAATAGATATATCAGGATTAACCATATTTAAAAATTCATCAGTAGTCGATGTATTAGAGCCATGATGTCCTACTTTTAAAATATTCGATTTTAATTTATCATTATATTTTAAAATTAAATCATTTTCTTCTTCTGAAGTCATATCACCTGTATATAAAAATGTAGTATTATATATTTTAATTTTTAACACTATACTATTTGAATTTACCTCTTTATATTTGTTAATCGGCCCTAAAATATCTATTCTAAATGAATCATCTTTTATCTTAAATGTATCATTTATACCTATATAA
>JAILIY010000122.1 GCA_024695025.1 Acholeplasmatales bacterium | reverse complement strand
CCTTCTTTTTCCATTAATTGTTCTTTAATTTCTTTTGAAATAACAGATTGGAAATCACGAACGATAGTTGGGAATGGATGTGGTCCCATTACTGAACCTAATAAATATAATGTGTCATCACATCTATTACTCCATTCTTTCATACATTCATTTACGGCATCCTTAAGTACTCTAGTACCACTTTTAACTGCGTGTACCTTGGCACCTAGTAATTCCATTCTAAATACATTAAGTGCCTGACGCTTAGTATCTTCTTCGCCCATGAATATTTCACATTCCATACCCATAAGTGCACATACTGTCGCAGTTGCAACACCATGTTGGCCTGCACCTGTTTCGGCAATAATTCTTTTTTTGCCCATTTTCTTGGCTAAAAGAATTTGTCCTAGACAGTTGTTGATCTTATGACTACCTGTATGATTTAAATCTTCTCTTTTTAAATAAATTTTTGCGCCACCTAATTCTTCTGTTAGCTTTTTAGCATAATAAAGTCTTGATGGTCTATTTGCATATTCAATATATAAATCATTTAATTCCTTTTTGAATTCAGGATCATCTTTATATTTTTCATATGCTCTTTGTAATTCTAATACTGCATTCATTAATGTTTCTGGAACATATTGTCCACCAAATTCACCAAATTTAGAATTATTCATAATCTCTACACCTCTTTATAAATTCCTTCATTTTATCATAATCCTTAAATCCATTTGTTTCAATACCACTTGAAACATCTATACAATAAGGATGATGATTTAATGCATCATTTAAATTATCTAAATTAATTCCACCCGCTAAAAAATAAGGTTTATTAGATTTGATTGTCGACCAATCAAATTTAATTCCTTCTCCTGGATTAACATTATCGAATAAAGAATATTCACACAAACTACTATCTCTATATGCTTTAATAATCGGTAAATTAGTAAATGATTTAATTTCTTTGATATATTCGTCATCTTCACTTCCGTGAAGTTGAATGATATCTATGATATTTGAATCTAAAACTTCTTTTATAAGTTTGATATCATCATTTCTAAATACACCGACACACTTAATATTATTATCAAGCATATCTTTTAATATCTTAGCTTCATCTATAGATACTTGTCTTTTACTTTTGGCAAAGACAAAACCTATAAAATCTGGCTTAAGTTCATTTGCATATTTTATATCTTCAATTCTTCTTAATCCACAAGTTTTAACAAGCATCCTTAAACTCCTTTAATGTTTTAGAAATGTCATCTGATTTCATTAATGCTTCACCAACTAAAATGCCATTTAAACCAGCTCTTTTTATTTCTTTAACATCATCTTTATCTTTAATACCACTTTCAGATATTAATATAATATCTTTATATTTATTTCTTAATGTTTTGGCAAGTGAATTATCAACACTAAAATCTTTAAGATTTCTGTTGTTTACACCAATTACCTTCGCACCAGCTTTAATAGCCATATCAATTTCAGTCTCACTGTGAGTTTCAACTAAACAAGAAAGTCCTAATTGATGAGCTATATCAAGATATTTTTTTAATGTATCTAAATCTAATATAGCACATATTAATAATATTAAATCAGCACCAATTATTTTAGATTCATATATTTGATATTCAGAAAAGATAAAATCCTTTCTCAATACTGGTATTTTAACATTTTTCTTTATATTAATTAAATGTTCATCACTACCTAAAAAATAATTAGGTTCTGTAAGACAGCTTATAGCAGATGCACCATTTAATTCATATTCTTTTGCAATATCTAAATAATTATAATTTTCTTTTATAATTCCTTTAGATGGTGATTTATGTTTACATTCACAAATGTAAATAAAATCATTATTATTAAATAGATTGTAAAAGACAAAATTACCTTTAGGTAAAGCTAATGCTTCAGATTTAACTTGGGCAAGTGGCTTTTTTTCCATTATTTTTTCATATGTAATTTTTCTATCTCTTACAATATCATCTAATATCATTTGTAACCTCTACTAATTTATTTAATGTATTTAATGCCTTCTTAGAATCGAT
>JAILIY010000121.1 GCA_024695025.1 Acholeplasmatales bacterium | reverse complement strand
TGATTCTAATCCAAACTACCACTATGAAGATATCTTAAGATTAATTAATATGTATAGTGATGAAAAATATCATAATCCTGCAATTATTGTTGACTGTAACCACAACAATTCAGGAAAACAATACGAAGAACAAATTAGAATCGCTAAAGAAGTTTTACACTCAACAAGACATAATCCATTAATCTTTAAATATGTTAAAGGTTTAATGATTGAATCATATCTTGAGGATGGCTGTCAAAAGACTGACGGTACTATTTATGGTAAGTCAATTACTGACCCTTGTTTAGGTTGGGAAAAGACTGAAAAATTAGTTTTAGAAATTGCAGATTTAAGACGTAGACACAGAAAAGGCGAACAAATATAACAAAAAAGGCTAGATTATAAAATCTAGTCTTTTTCTTTTCTTCTCTTCTACTGTTATACTAAATAATTATTATTTATAATTTTATTGTATAAATATTAATATTCATTGAATATCCATACTGATTATAGGCCACAAACGAAATATTTTGACCAGCTTCTAACACTACAGAAACACATGCATCTTGGTCTATATAATCACCATCATCATCATAAATTAAAGTATCATCACTATATGTATATGATTTTGGACAAGTTATATTAAAGAATCGAGTATCTCTTTCATCAGTTGTCTCAATGAACACTAGTTGTTTTGTCGTAGCTGTATATGTACACAATGTTAAATTATTTACATTAGTATCACCTGTACTTAATGTCTTAGTATCAGAATAACACTTTAATGAAACTAATCCAGATGTTGTTTTACTAAATCCTTTTATACCAATATAATATTTTTCACCAGCATTCAAAGTTTGTTTGATAATTGTATTATATCCTGTCCAACCTATTTTAGTAGCTATTTTTGTCATATTTGAATCATATAATGTCACAAAATAAATTCCGCTACCTTTTGTCTCAAAATTATATTCATCAGTTGCCACAGGAGTAAACGATCTTAACTGTTCCATTTTTCCTGTCAAATATAAATTTTGATATCTTTCAGAAGTTATTGGTATTTCAACATATGAAATTTTTACCAACAACAAACCACATCCCCAAAAACTTGTTTTATTTATAGTTATTGTGTAATTTCCAGCAGATAAATAACAAGCAAGTGAACTATTTGTGCTTGAACCATTATTTTTGGTAGTTCTTAATAATCTTCCGTTTGAATCATATATTGATATGTAATTGTTAAACAAACTAACTGTATCAATTTGTATTTGTGTAGGACATTCTAATTTAATATTTATTGTCTTTGAAGAAACAAACAAGGTATAAAAGAATGAATCACTATAATAATTAGTATCCACATAAAAACTTACTGCTAAATCAGAATTAGAAATTGTTACACTATGATAATAAGTATCATCTAGCACTTTTAAATGAGATATTTTAAATTCTTCGCCGTAAGTAACATCATAACTTGTTGTATATCTATTAAATCCTTTGTATTCTTGTCCATCTTTTCTTCCAAGTTGAGAATCTAAATCTACTGCAAAATCGTTATTCCAAACAATATCAAGAAAGTCTTCACTAAAATTAAACTCGAATTCTTCACTAACTATATTAAAAAATTCATTTGCAGTTTCTGCAATATCTTCAGTCAATTGTTCAATATCGCTGAACCATCCAACTACTGTATCCCATAATTTTTTAAAGAAATTTATAACGTTATTTATAACATCTTGTGCAAATTGAATAAAATCAAAGTTTTCAACAAAGTCACAAAATTCTTCATATTTTTCTTGAAAAACAGCTTCTACACCACTATATAGAGATTTTCCTACTGAATCAATCATTTCAATAATTGTTCTATCAGCAAATTCTTCATCATATGATTCTTCTAATGTTTTTTTGAAATTTTGAACAAATGTTGATTCCATAAATGTATTACTTAAATATTCAACGAATGAATCGACATTAAAAAATTTAAATACAGTCCTAGAACCATATGCAAAAACATCAATGTCTTTATAGAATTCATCATATCCATCGTTCCATCTTGAATAAAATTTTCCAAATATTAATTTGTTTGTTAAATCACCTATTCCAATTAAACTTTCTCTATTTTCAAAAAAACTATAAATATCTTGAGAAAAGCCACTGCATATAGCTAAATCACCAGTACTAGTTCCTAAATATGGTGTATCATAGCTAAACATATTTTTAACTAGCTTAGGATGATCTAATGCATATTGTAAATTAGTTAATCCACCTCTTGAATGTCCAACCAAATTAATCATTGGCAGTTTCCCATTATTAATTTTTTTGTACTGTAAAACAGCTGTGCTTAACATATAGTTGAATTGTTTATATACATAACTATGTTCAATCATTGAATTGTCAGATTCAAATATAATTATTGAATGTTTTGAATCAGTAATCGCACTAAAACTATCTTTAACAGGAGTGATATTTGTAGTATCAATTTTAAAATTATTTTTATAATTATAAGTTACATTATAAACATTAAAATTACTTTCATCAGTAAATTGAGCATAGAAAACATTAGAATAATTATATTTATTATAATATTCATAAATTACGGAATTTTCATCTACACAATCCCCTGAGAATTTAGAGTCCCAATCACATGCATAACCATTCCAACCATGTGTAAAAACTGTTATTTGTGGATAATCGTCAATTACCTCATTATCATTTTCTTTTGATAAATCATATTTTGAATCACCTAAACTATTTAAATACCTGATATAATTGCTTATGTTTTTCAAAATATCATCTGTGAGAGTATATTCTTCTACTTCTTTGTAATCATAAGTGTTTGTTAGATTATATAATGTTTCATCATCAATATCATATGTATCTTTAATTTCCTCACTTGCTTTTACAGTTGATAAAATTAATATTGATGAAAAAATAGTAAATATAAAAGTTAACAAAAAACTTCTCGTGATTAGTTTTTTCATATATCTTTTTTTCTCCTTTTCTATACTGAACACACTTGCTTTTTAAAAATTTTATTGTTTTTTTAGTATAAAAATAGATTTATTTTTGATATTTGTATAATTTTAGCCAAAGAAAGCGCATTCAATATTTATTATATTACTAATTAAATTTATGTCAATATGTGACATAATAAAAAAGTTAGACCAATTTTTAGTCTAACTTTCTTATGCTGTTTTTCTCTTAAATTGACTATCATACATGTCCTTATAAATATCACATGTATCGTATAAATCATCATGTAAACCTATACCTACAAGTCTTCCCTTATCTAGTACTATTATCTTATCAGCATTTTTGATTGTTGATAGTCTGTGGGCAATTATAAATGTAGTTCTATTTTTAGCAATTACATCGATGGAATGTTTAATTCTTTCTTCTGTTTCTGTATCGATATTAGCTGTTGCCTCATCAAGTACTAAAACTTTAGGATTTCTTAATATGATTCTTGCAAAAGATATTAATTGTTTTTCACCTAAAGATAGGTTTTCACCTCTAAAGGCAACTTTAGTATGAATACCATCTTTATATTTAGTAACTAAATATCCTGCACCAACTTGATTTAATGCATTAATTACTTCATCATCAGATACTTCTCTTTCCATTGTTACATTAGATTTAATTGTACCTGAGAAAATTGCAGGAGTTTGAAGTACTATACCTAATTGTTTACGGTATTCTTGTTTATTGTAT
>JAILIY010000107.1 GCA_024695025.1 Acholeplasmatales bacterium | reverse complement strand
TAGACAAATTTCTACAAAGAATTATTCATATTTTAAAATAAATCAAATTTGTATTAATGAACTTGGAAGTCTTTCGTGTGATTTAATTAATTATTACAATAAAAAAGAGAATAAAAATAAAGTATTATTCTCATTTAAGATAAGTTGTATTGATTCAAAAATTAAAGTCGGTAATGATTTATTAATCGAATTAATAAACAATCAAAATTTTAGTGACGAACAAAGATTATATTCAAGACTTCAAGAAATCAAAAATAATAATTTATTATCTATATCAGACAAGGGACATAGTGTTGCCTTAGTTAGAGCATATTCATTTATTGATAAGGGCTTTTATGATAAGGATATAATGAATGGAATTGGATATTTAGATTTTATAAACAACTTATGTGATAATTTTAAAACACTTAAAGATGATATAATAAAAAGATTATATAATGTAAAGAACATGATATCTATATCTAATTTAATTGTCCATATGACAGGTGATTTAAATTCATTTAATAATTGTTTTAAATATGTAAATGAATTTAAGGCCCATATTGGAAATACTTCAATATATAATCAAATGGAATTTGTACCAAATCCTCACGTTGAGGCAATTAAGGCACCATATAATGTCAATTATTGTGCGAAGGTCGGCATTTATAATGATGAATTTAATTCATCATCAAGAGTACTTGAAAATGCCTTATCTAAAGATTATTTATGGTTAAATGTAAGAGTCCATGGTGGTGCTTATGGTGTTATGCTTAATGTTGGCAATAATAATTTATTAGGTTTTACATCATATAGAGACCCTAATATCGATTCGACACTTAAGGCATATGATGATATAGTAGATTATATTAAAGATTTTAATCCTAATGATGATGAATTATTGAAATATAAAATTGGTGCTTTATCTAATTTACAAATGGTACTTCATGTTAAAAATAAAGGGAATTTAGCATTAAAATTATTTTTATCAGGAAGAAGCTATGAAGATAGATGTTCTGATTTAGAAAATATTATTAATGCCACAAATGAAGATTTAGTTAAACAATTATCTTATTATAAAGATGCTTTAAAAACAAATTCTATTTGTGTTTTAGGCAACAAAGAAAAAATCGATAAATCAAATATTAAATTTGATGTAAAAAGAAATTTAACTAATTAACTTGATATTTTAAATCATATTTTATATAATTGACTTGTTTATAAGGGAGTAGTGTGCTGTATATACAGTTATTGGCCTACACACTGGTTATGTCCAGGTTCAATATTAAAATACGAGACTTATACATATTGGGGAATATGTATAGGTCTTTTTTATTAAGGGGTAAATATGTTTATTTTGTGGAGTGTTTTACTTGGTATAGGTTTGGCAATGGACGCGTTTGCTGTATCTATTTCTAATGCTTTAAATGAAAAACTAAAAAAGAAGAAGACTATTTTAATTGCGTTAGTATATGCATTATTTCAGGGATTGATGCCTTTGATAGGCTTTTTGATGTCTTGTGTATTTGAAAATTATAAGATCTTTGTTAAAATATTGCCTTTATTGGGCTTTGTTATCTTAATGTGGTTAGGTATTAAAACAATACTTGACGCCTTTAGTAAAGACAAAAAATATGAAGGTGTTAAACTTTCATTTAAATTATTAATGATTCAAGGTGTTGCAACATCAATAGACGCGCTAAGTTCTGGTATAGGTATAGATAATACAATAGATGCAAAATTTCATTATCAAGTATACATAGGTATATTAATAATAATAGTAGTGACATATATTATTTGTCTTATTGGTTTAATATTAGGGGATAAAATAAGCGGTAAATTTGAAAAAAAATCAAAAATTATTGGTGGTATAATTTTAATTTTAATCGCTATAAAGATTTTAATAGAATTTCTTGTTGATATTCTTTAAATATAATTATCATTTTAATAAAAATATGCTAAAATTATATTAGATAAATCGATTTTAGGAGGAATAATTATGCGTAAAGATTTAGGAACAAATATTATTTTTTTGCCACAACCTGTATTAATTATTACATCATATGATGAATCTGGTATGCCAAATGCGATGAACGCAGCTTGGGGAGGTCAAACAGATTTTGATTTAATATCAATTGCCTTATCACAACATAAGACAACAGATAATATATTAAAAAATAAGGCATTTTGTGTTTCCTTTGCCACAAAAGGCACAATGGCTATAAGTGATTATTTTGGTATAGTAAGCGGAAATAAAGAAAACAAAATAGAAAAGAGTAATGTTAAGGTTTTAAAATCACCTTATGTAAACGCCCCTATTATATTAGATTATCCTTTGACACTAGAATGTGAATTCGTATCATATGAAAATGAAGTTTTAGTTGGTAAGGTTGTAAATGTTAGTGTAGATGAAGAATATCTAAAGGATGGTAAAGTTGATGTAGATAAGCTTGAAGTTATTACTTATGATCCTGTAACTCATGTTTATAGAGAAATAGGCGCTCCTATAGGTGAGGCGTTTAAAATAGGAAAATCTATTAAATAATATGATAGAATTAGATTTTACCAAGAACATGCTTGGAATAAATATTAGTGGTGATTTTGATGATTTGAATGAATTGTCAAAATCATTTTCTAATTTAACGAACTTAAATTTAGATATTAAAGAAAAATACGCAACATCTACAATAATAATTGAGACACTCAATTCAAACATAAGAAGTGCTCTAATGGGTGAAAAAGATATCATTTTTAAAGAAAATGGTATATATGATGAATTATGTGCATATAGAAATATAAAGGCAAGCGATACAAACGTTTATTTTTCTTTAAATGTTAGTCTTGTAGATATGTTATATATTGCTATAACTGGTAATAAATTATTATTTATTTCAGCTAATAATTTAGTTTATAGTGAATCATTTTTATCATTTATAGAAGACAGTAAGACATTTGAATCATTCATCATAAAAATATGGTCACTTTTAAAAACTAAACTCGACAACAAAAAAACAGAAGAATTATATTCACTTGCCTTATTAAATGATGAGGAATATGAATTTTATTTGTTACAATATATCGATAAATTATTTATCGATTTATATAATTCAAAAAACAAAGAAGAAGAAATATATAATATCATCAATAAATTAATTAAAAGATCAAAAGAATATGTCGATTTATATAATGAATTATTAAAGAAGAGCTTTGAAGAAAATTTACCTCTTCTTGAGGCTAGTAATGATTATTTAGATTCATATCCTAATGAATTTGAATGGTAATTATAAATAAAGTATAGAAATTATAATTTATTTGTTATAGAATAGATATAAATTTAAAATTTGAAAGGTGTTGATATTTATGCCAATTGTTATTCCAAAGGATATTCCTGCATACAAAACATTAGAAGATGAGAACATCTTCGTCATGAATAATGAACGTGCTAATTCTCAAGATATAAGACCTATAGAAATTTTAATATTAAATTTGATGCCAACTAAGATTGCAACAGAAACCCAGTTTTCTAGACTTTTAGCTAATACCTGTCTTCAGGTCAATTTGACATTAATTATTCCAAAAAGTCATGAATCTAAAAATACTTCAAAATCTCATCTAGATAAATTTTATAAGACATTTGATGAAATAAAGAATAAGAATTTTGATGGTATGGTAGTAACTGGGGCACCCGTTGAACATTTAGAATTTGAAGATGTAGATTATTATAATGAACTAAAAGAAATATTTGAATACGCAAAAACAAATGTAACTTCAACAATGTTTATATGTTGGGGTGCACAAGCTGCTTTAAATTATTTTTATGGAATTAAAAAATATCCACTTGAGGAAAAACTGTTTGGTATTTATCCTCATAAAAAAGCAGTTATTCACGAAGTATTATTAAATGGTATTGATGATTTATTTTATGTTCCACAATCAAGACATACATATAATAAAGAAGAAGATTTATTATCAAATGATAATTTAGTACCATTATGTTCATCTAAATATTGTGGTACGACAATATTAAAATCAAAAGATAGTAAATTCGTGTTTATTTTAGGTCACCTAGAATATGATAAATACACACTTAAAACAGAATATGAGCGTGATTTAAATAAGGGATTAAAGATAGAAGCACCATTTAATTATTTTAATGAAGATGGTGATGTTGATGTAACATGGAGAAGTACAGCAAACATTTTATTTTCAAACTGGTTAAATTATTATGTTTACCAGGTTACACCATTTAAATTTAAAGACCCTGAGATAAAGACTCGTTTTAAGGCGAAAAAATAATGATTCTATTTTAAATAGAATCTTTTTTTCTTTTTTAGCTTATTTATGTCGTTGAGTTTTAAATTTAATTGTTATATAATGGACTTGGTTATTATGAGGTGCACTATGGAAGTAATGAATGTCATTGAAAGACCAATGAAATTATTAAAATATACAATGCTTTATGTTACATTCTTTATATCTTTTTGTTTGATGCGCTACGCACTTGAACCACTAATTGATGTACTTAAAAAGCTATCATATAATTCACTACCTTTCATGTTTGAAGGGGTTGCAGTAGGTGTAGCTTGGGGCGTTGAAATGGGTTTATTGTTACCAGTTTTATTAAAGGCAGAGGGCAAACATTATAGACCTAAGCATAAAAAGATGTCTATTAAAAATATTTTGATTGTAAGTGTACTTACAGCATTGCCAATAATTGTTTTTGCTGCAACTACAGATTTTAATGTCAAAGTATTTTATGATATTGGCTATAGTATTTATATTGGTCCAAACGAAAGAGCGTTTGTCAATAAATTAGGTATTTTACCTTTACATATTGCGACTTGTTTTTGGATTGTTTTAATTATGCTAGTATCAGATAGAATTTCAGTATTATTTGATAACAAATATGTGCAATATATTATATTTGGTGTTTTGTTACTTGCCTTTGGTATGTATGATGCCATTGCATTTCATGCATATTATGGTGGCATATCATATTTTTTTACATATATGTTATTTTACATATCATTTGGGATCATTTATCAATTTTTAAACAAGAATACAATCATTATGACTTTGCTTGTTTTACTTATTTATTTAATTTAGGAGGACAGGTTTTATGAAGAAAAAATTATTCCTAAATTGGATAAGTGAAAATAGAATAGTATTAATGTATGTATTTATATCAATTGTAATTGAATTGATGAGTGTATTTTATGTAGATAAAAGTATTATTATAACTAAGCCTTGGATTGGACTTGGCTTTTTAGTTGCGATGGCAGGCTTAATCGGTCTTGTTAAAAATAATTTAGCAAGATATATTATCGGTATAGTTTCTTTGTTTGCACAATTTTTGATATGTATAATATTTTCGTTAGTTTACGATATGAATGGTCAATATTTTACATATGAATTATTACAATTAAGAAATGATGCATTCGGTATACTTGAAACATTGCCAGTTAACTTTTTCTTATTCTTTATACCTGTTACTTTAATGATTGTATTTACAGTATTATCATTTAAGCTTCATTTTATAATTAAGTCAAAGTCACGTGTAAGATTACCTTTAACTATAAGTCTTTTAGTATTTGGTTTAGTATTATCTAATGTTTCAATAGTAGTAACTGATATAGGATCTAATGATAGATATTATGATTTGGTTAACGCTAAGGGTACATCAATTTATTCAGAATATGGTTTTACAGGTAATTTTGTCAACCAATTAGTAAAGGGTACATTCTTTAATAAAATAGATAAGATGAGCCAAAACAAAATCAAATCATATGTATATTACAATCAATTAGATGATGTATATGATGATTCAGGTATTGTCGATTCATCTAACCAATATTACATCAATGAATTAAATGATTATAGTGGCTTATCAGAAGGAAATAATGTCATAACTATTTTAGCTGAATCATTAGAATGGTTCGGTATAGCAGACAGCCCTGAATACCCACATAATTTAAGACTTACAGAATGTGCAAATGTATCTAATTTTGAAACTAGATTAAAGGATTATTTAGAAAAAGAAGTAGATGATTACGACTACAGTAGACTTACAGATATTTATGATTTTAGTACATGGACAGAAAAATCAAAAATATATGAATATATCTTCCCTAATCTTTATAAATATTTTATCAACAGCAATAATTCAATTGTCTTTGATCAATTCCATTCAAAGGAAAAAACAGACGTTTCTGAATCATTAAGTATAGTAGGTAGTTATCCAACTACTGGTTATATCAACTATAATTACAATAAAAATACAATTCCAACAACTGTACCAAACATGATGAGATATGATACAGAATCAAAAAACATGACAGTATTTACTGCCAATTCATATCACAATGGTCAAGCTAATTTTTATAACAGAAATAAGACACATACATCAGCCTTTGGTATGGATAGCTTCAGCGCATCAGAAAAATTATATGATTACGGTATGACAAATTATATCGTAAAGGGTGAAAGAAACCTTGACTCTGAATTAATTGAGGCTGGTATTAAAGAAAGAAATATGTTCCCTATTGATGGTAGAAGATTTTATACATATATAACATCTATTACAATGCACGGAATGTATTATCCAAGAGAAAACTTAAAAGAATATAGAGCAGTACTTAGAACTTTATGTCCTGAAGGTACAACTAAAAAATTTGGTACAGATTTAAATTTAGAAAACAATGTTTTAGATTATATGACAACAATTATGGAATTTGATAAAGCTATCGGTATTATGATGGATTATTTACAATCTCATAATATATTAAAGAATACAACTATAGCTTTATTCGGTGACCATAACGCTTATTATTCAAGCATTTCAAACGATGTTAAGGAAATCCAAAATTATAATGTGGATTGTTATAGTAATCTATTCCATGTGCCATTTTTAATGTATGATGAAAATGTTGGTAAATCTAAAACAGAACCAACTGTAATTGATAAATTCTTATGCACATTTGATATAGCACCTACAATAATAGATTTATTAGGTATTAGATATTTTAATAATTTCTATTATGGACACAGTGGCTTTTCAAAAGAAGAATCTATAATATATTCAAGAAGTTATGACTTCTTTGTGGCAAAGGGAATTCACGCAAGAAGCTTAAGCTATATATTATCAAAAGGTAAAAATATAACGGATAATGATTTAGTAAGCTTCAAAGAAAAAGGAGTTAAATTGGTTGATAAAATTGAATATAGCGATCAATTATTTACTCAAAATTTCTTTGATAAATCATCTTTAACTAATAATACATATGTTAAAAATTTAACTGACTATTATAATAAGTTAGATGAGATTCAATGAAAAAATAAGAATGTATAGCGATATACATTCTTTTTTTAACATATATAAAGAAAAAAAGACTCAATTGAGTCTTTAAAATCTAAAGTGGCGTTTCGGACAGGATTCGAACCTGCGACCCACGGCTTAGAAGGCCGTTGCTCTATCCAGCTGAGCTACCGAAACATTTTTTAGATATACGTAGAGTATTATATACTATTTATTTTTCTATTTCAAGTTAAATTTTATATTTTTTAATTATATTTAAATATGGTATATTTAATGGACATAATTGCCTTAAAAATCCATTTTTTAAAAATAATTAAAATATATTTTAATAAATAGTTTCTTTAATAATTTTTTGTGGTAAAATTTATTGGGATAGGGTGGTGATTTTCATGGAAGAAAAAGAATTAGAATATCTTGAAGAATTAAAATCTATACTAAAAGAAGATATTTCAAACGAAGAAAAGAAAAATAAAATATTACAATACCATGAAAGTGATATTGCCGACCTTTTAGATGACCTTGATAGTGATGAACGTCAAGAATTATATAAAATATTAGGCGTTGAAAATATCGCCGATGTTTGGAGCCATGCTGAAGATATCGAAGAAGTTGTTAACGACTTAGGTAATCAAAAGATTGCCGATATCATCGAAGCGATGGATGCCGATGATGCCGTAGATGTACTAGAAGAATTAGATGAAGATAAGCAAGAAGAAATCATTTCGTTACTAGATCCTGAGGTAAAAGAGGACATCATTCAAATCAGAAGCTATGAGGATGATGAAATCGGTAGTAAGATGACTAATAACTATATTAGTATTTTAAATACTAACTCAGTTAAAGAAGCGATGAAAAGATTAATTCAAGAGGCTGCAGATAACGACAATGTCTCAATGATTTATATGGTAGATAAGGATGATAACCTTATCGGTGTACTTGAATTAAGAGAATTAATTATCGCAAGACAGGGAACAGATTTGTCTCAATTAATTAAGACTAATTACCCAATATTCCACGCTAAAGATAAAGTATCAGATATCATCAATGAAATGAAAGAATATGCTATGGATTCATATCCTATTTTGGATGAGAATGATAAATTAATTGGTGTTATTACATCAGATGATGTAATCGAAGCTCAAGAAGAAGAATTAAACGAGGATTATGCTAAATTAGCCGGTTTAACTGAAGAAGAAGATTTAGATGAATCAGTATTCAAATCAGTTAAAAAAAGAATTCCTTGGCTTATTATATTATTAGTATTAGGTCTAATCCAATCATTTACAATGTCTGGATTCGACAGAGTAGTAGCATCCCTTCCTATTATTGTATTTTTCCAAACATTAGTACTTGATATGGCCGGTAACTCTGGTACTCAGTCACTTGCCGTAACAATTAGACTTTTGTCACAAGAAGAAAACAGCAATAAAAAGATTGCAAAAGCTGTATTTAAGGAATTAAGAGTAGGTATGATCAATGGTCTAGTATTAGGTCTTGTATCATTTACTTTTGTATTAATGTATTTATATTTTGCCAATAATGGTGTAGAATCAATTATAAGGGACGGAAAAAGTCTCACAGCATCATTTACATGGGTAAACGGTCTTAAGGGCGGTTCAATTGTAGGTGTATCTTTATTCACTGCGATGACTGTTTCTTCATTTATAGGAGCTATCGTACCAGTTATATTTAGTAAAATAAAGATAGACCCAGCAGTTGCCTCAGGTCCATTTATTACTACAATAAATGATATTGTTGCCCTATTATTATATTATGGTTTAGCTATGATGCTATTTAATGTCGCATTTTAAAGGAGTATAAAGAATGAATAGAGAAGAATTTAATGAGATGAGAAAAGAATTTGGAGATTATGTATACAATTATGAATATTTCCAAAAGGTTGGTTATATTACAGATATGTATTACACAAACAAATTCAGTCAAGAATTAATTAAAATTCAAAAATTAGAAATTGAAAATATTGTCATGAGCCAATCACTTGATTTATTTATTAAGGGTGAAAAGCTAGAAAACATTAAAAATTATTGTGAAGAATCTAAAAATAGATATTCTAAGGACTATACTAAATTTTCTAATAAAATTATTAAGGCGGAACAATTCATCAAGCATCATGAAAAGATGAGTGAAGATGAAAAGAAAGAATTTGAACAAGAATATTTAAAATTCTGTATCGAATTACATCCAGTTGTTAAATGTAAAGTTAACAAAGAAGAAAATGAAGCATATTTAATTTTAAGAGATTTTTATTTTACAAATAATTACAGTGGCTTTAAAGAATTCTTAGAATTACATAAGGATGCATTTAAACCAGTAGAATATTTAGAAACAGAATTCAATACAATCTCATCTTTCTATTTAGAAAATAAAACTCGTATCAATACAGATTACAACAAAAGACATACTTTATACCCATACAACAAGGATGCGGTATTAAAGGATGAAATAAGTATAGCTCGTGAACAAGGTGAATTACATGTTAATATCACTAACTTAATTAGAACTAATAAGGAATTACACGAAAAATTCAAAGCACAATTCGGATACGATTATAGTGTAGAATAAAAAAAAGAAGCTTTAAGCTTCTTCATTAAAAAATGCTTTATCAACAGCATCTAAATAATTTAATTTAGGTAAATAGGCTTCCTTAATTGGATAGCCTTTTTCTTTTATTATTTTATATGGTATTGATTTTCTTTCATCATTTGAAAATGCATTGTTCCAATATTCATTTACTAAATCCATTTTAACAATAAAATATTCACCATATAAATTAAAAGATATAATTAAAAATCCT
>JAILIY010000075.1 GCA_024695025.1 Acholeplasmatales bacterium | reverse complement strand
CAAATTCCTTTTTAAATTCACCAGATATTTCATCTGTATGAGCTTCAATCTCATAGAATGTAACTTTTCTTACAACGAAAAAATCAGTTAAATTCTTTTTGAATGTAAATGATAATTTAATTGATTTGTATATAAACAAAGAACCAATTATATTTGATATATCTAGTGATAAATATATCAATATAACTGGTGAGACAGGTTCTGGTAAATCAACTTATACAAAAGAACATTTTAGTTCAGATGATTATGTAGTAGTTGAAACTGATGTATTATTTAATGAAAAATATAAAGATAATGAATTTTTAAATAAATTAAGGAATAAAATATTTAAAAAATATAGTGATGAACATTATCCAGGTGGTTATAATTTAAAAATTAATTTTAATCATTTTAATGATGTATTAAAAATTATAATTGATAATAAACAAGATGATGGTAAAACATTAGTAATAGATTCTGGACAATTTAGGCATTTAAAACGATATGATTTATTAAAAGGTAAATTAATCGTGATGAGGACATCAGTAAAAGAATCTATTAAAAGAGCGTGTGAAAGATTTGAAAAGAGATATCCAAACGCTACTGAGGCCGAAAAAGAAAGTCATAGGATAAAAAAATATACAGCATACGAACTTTATAAGAAGTTTAATACAGTCATTATAAAATCATTTATTTTATATAGATTTTGATAGTTGTGCTCAAAAGTCAGATATATTGAAAATATATTTTAATTGTTATATAATTGTTTTGGTATTTTTAAAAAACAACAATAGAAAAGGGAGAAAAATATTATGGCATTTTTTGAGTTAATAAAATACGACGGTAATGGCATAAATTGGTTAATAAGTAAACATCCAGTAACTGAATTTAATAAGAATTCAAAGCTAATTGTTTCACCAGGACAAGTTGCTATTATAGTTCATAATGGTCAAATTGAGAAGATTGTTGAAGAAGGAACAACAAGAATTAATTCTGAATTATTACCATTTTTAAAAGCAGTTCCAAAGGCTTTTTATGGAACAAACCCATATCCAATTGAAATTTATTTTATTAATAAGAGAATTAAATTAGATTTGTTTTGGGGAACATCTGATCCTTTAAAATTAATAGACCCTAAATATAACATTCAAATCGATGTTAGAGCTAGAGGTCAAATGGGTATTAAATTGACTAATTATCAATATTTCTTCCAAACATTAGTTGGAACACTAATGAAGGGTGCGACTATTGATTTCAATATTATCCAATCATTCTTTAGAGGTAAAATTAATCAAATCATTAAAAAGATTTTAACTGATTTTTTCGTTGTAAGAAAAGTTACATTCTTTGAGATTGAAGCTCATACAGATGAAATATCTGGTGAATTTAAAAAGGAATTTGATCAAGAATGCGAACAATTTGGTTTCGATTTAATCAATTTCTCAATCGAATCAATTAACGTACCAGAAGATGAATTTGATAAGCTTAATGAAATCTTACATAAGAAAGCTGAATTCGATCAACTTGGAGATCAAAATTATCGTACAATTCGTGGCTACGATGTCTACGAAGCAGGTGCTAAAAACAACAGTGGTGCCGCTACAATGATGGGCGTAGGTATGGGTATGAATATGGCTGGTGGTATGAACAGTAGCCAAGGAGGCATTATTCCTCCTATGAATAACGAAGAAGCACCTAAAACAGAACCAAAAGAAAAGAAAACTGGATCTCAATTTAAATGCCCAAATTGTGGTGAATTTATTGACAGTTCTAAGAAGTTCTGTCCTGAATGTGGCTTCAAATTGGTTCATAATTGTCCTAGCTGTAATTCAGTTGTAGACCCTTCAAAGAAGTTCTGTCCGGAATGTGGACAACCTTTATATAAGAAGGAGGCCTAACTATGAATAGATTAAAGATTGGTTTTATTGTTACATCAGCAATTATTGTTTTAATAGGTTTAATTATTACATTTTCTTTAAATAACAATTTCCCAACAAGTGCTTGTAAGACAGTATTTGTTTTCACTAAAGTTTTAGTAACAGTATTATTTATTGTATCAGTTATATACACATTATTTTCTAAGGCAAAGACTGGCTCAAATATCACATTATTAGGTCTTGGTATATTATACCAATTATTGCCATTAGGTATTAGATTTTTAGTTAAATCTAATGTTGATAACAAAGTTGCATATGCTTGGACTATCGTGCTAATTTGTTTAGGAATTTATGTAATATTTGGTACAGGTTTATCTTTACAAGATAAATTTATGCGTAATAAAGATGATCAAACAAAATCTAATGAAATTCCAGTTCAACCTGAAAAAAGATTAGCTAATGATGATAATAATGAATAATATTTAATTTAGTACAGCATAAGGAGTTTTATTATGGATAACAAGTTTTTTGAATGTCACAACTGTGGTAATCAATTAAGTGCTAGCGATAAAGAATGTAAATATTGTGGTCAAGCTAATCCCCATTATAAAGAACCAGCTAAGGCTGCTATAAATATTAGTTTTAATAAAAACAATAATAATAGTAGTAATTTTAACAATAATAATTCTAGCCCTTCTCAAAATCAAAAAAGACAAATCAGTGGTGGAGAGATTTTATTATTTATAATTTTATTATTAGCATGTGGACCATTTGGAATCATATATTTGATATATTTATTGTGTAGAAAGTAGTAAAGAACACCATTAGGTGTTCTTTTATCATAATTAATTACAAAAAGTCGGAATTAATTTTCCGACTTATTTTTGTTTTCGCTTAAAGAAAGTGAATATTTTGATATTGAGTTAATGTCATTTGGAATATTTATAGGATATTTTCCTGTAAAACAGCCGTCACAATAATGACATTTTAAATCATTAGCTAATTTATGTATTCCTGATATAGATATATAGGCAAGTGAATCAGCACCTATATATTTGCATATTTCATCTACTGTATCGTATTTACAAGCTATTAGATTTTCTTGCGAGTCGACATCAGTACCGAAATGACAAGGGTATTTAAATTCAGGGGCAGTAATTCTTAAATGAACTTCTTTAGCACCTGTATCCTTTAATAATTTAATAATTCTTTTAGAAGTAGTACCACGAACGATAGAATCATCTATTAATACAACTATCTTATCTTTAATAGTTTCTTTTATAACATTTAATTTGATTCTTACCGCGTTTTCTCTTTCTTCTTGAGTAGGTGCGATAAATGATCTACCTATGTATTTATTCTTTATGAATCCTATACCATAAGGTATTTTTGATTCTAAAGAATAGCCTAAGGCGGCATCTAAACCTGAGTCAGGTACACCAATTACTACATCAGCTTTAACTGGAGCTTCAGAAGCGAGAATTCTTCCGGCGTTTAGTCTCGCTTCATGAACTGATAAACCTTCTATAATTGAATCAGGTCTCGCAAAATAAATATATTCAAATATACATAAAGATTTATGGCATTTACTTATAGTTTTAATTGAATTTATTCCGTCTTTTGAAATAATTATTATTTCACCTGGTTCAATGTCTCGGATGAAGGTTGCTCCAACTGAATCTAATGCACAAGATTCAGAAGATACTACATAACCACCAGTTTTAGTCTTTCCTAAACATAGTGGTCTGAAGCCATTTGGGTCACGAAATGCTACTAATTTAGTAGCGGTCATTGCGATACAAGAGTAAGCTCCCTTTATTATTTTCATTGAATTTGCTATCGCATCTTCAATTGAATGTGTTTTAATTCTTTCTTTAACAATAGTATAACAAATAGATTCAGTATCAGAAGTGCCGTGGAATATGGCACCTTTAGATTCGAATTCTTTTCTTATTTTAGTTGCGTTTACTAAATTGCCGTTGTGGGCAAGTGCGAGATTTCCTTTGTTATGTTGAATTACTATTGGTTGAATATTATTTGTGTTATTTCCACCACAAGTGGAATATCTAACATGGCCAATTGCCATATTACCAAAATTTATACTTTTAATATTTTCTTTGTTAAATACTTCATTAACTAAACCAAAGCCTTTGATTTGGTTGATTAAACCGTCTTTACAAACGGCTATGCCTGCTGATTCCTGTCCTCGATGTTGTAGTGCATAAAGACCATAATAAACAGTAGAGGCAACAGTAGTATCATTGTTTTCATATACTCCAAAGACACCACATTCTTCATGAATTGAATCAAACATTTTAACACCTATTTTCCACTATTTCCATAATTTGATAATACACGTGCAGATGGGTCATTAACATTACATCCATCCCAAGATTTATTAGGCATCCAGAAATCTTTAACCATTTTAGATTGTCCTTTATAATATTTTTCAAAGATTTCTCTATATAATAAAGCTTCTTTAGTGAATGGTCTTGCGTGATTATATTTTTTGGCTTTAACTTCAAATTCTAAATCAGAATAATAATTATTTGCGTATTCTTTTAAATAATCTACCATAGAATGTCCTACGGCATCTGAGAAGGCTGCCTTATCTCTAAATAGAATATCTTCAGGTAAGCATTTATCTTCCTTAAATGCGTTTCTTAATAAGAATTTACCCATATTATATTTATTCATTTTCATTTCAGGATCTATAGACATAACATAATTTACAAAATCTATATCTCCAAAAGGGACTCTAGCTTCTAATGAATTGACAGAAATACATCTATCTGCACGAAGTACATCATACATATGTATTTCTTTAATTCTTTTTACAGCCTCTTTTTGGAATTCCTGGGCATTAGGAGCGAAATCAGTATATTTATAACCAAATAATTCATCAGATATTTCTCCTGTAAGTATTACTCTAACATCAGTGTTTTCGTGGATATATTTACATATTAAATACATACCTAAAGAAGCACGAATAGTAGTAATATCATAAGTAGCTAAAGATTTGATAACATAATCTAAGCTTTTGAATATTTCAGCTTTTGTCATAATTATTTCATGGTGATTTGAATTGATATATTTAGCTACCTTTTCGGCATATTTTAAATCGATGGCATCTATATCCATACCGATTGAGAATGTCTCAATTTTCTTGTTTAATAATTTAGCAGATATAGCACATACTAAAGAAGAATCTAAGCCTCCTGATAATAAAAATCCAATTGGGGCATCTGAATCTAATCTTTTTTCAATACCACTAACTAATTTGTCATGGATGTTTTTACATACTGTATCTAAATCATCTTTAATAACTTTATTAACTTTTGTTAAGTCGTTGTATGATACGAAATTACCATCTTTGTAATAATGTCCTGGTGGGAATGGATATATTTTATTTACAAGCCCCATTAAATTTTTTGGTTCTGAGGCAAACATAATCTTGTTGTCTTTATCATAACCATAATATAAAGGTCTAATTCCGATCGGATCACGTCCAGCCACAAGTGATTTAGTTTTCGCATCATAAATTATTAATGCGAATTCACCATCTAGCTTTTTAAACATTTCAACTCCATATTCTTTATATAGAGGAAGAAGTATTTCGCAATCTGAATTACAAGTAAATTTATATCCTTTTTCTATCAATTCTTTCTTCATTTCTTTGAATTTATATATTTCACCATTACACACTAAATAATTATTATCTAATTCAAAAGGCTGCATACCTAATTCTGTAAGTTCCATAATCGCTAGTCTATGGAATCCTAAAAATCCATTTTCAAGGTCGATTATCTTAGACATATCTGGGCCTCTTGAAATAGTTTTTTCAAAGCCTTCTATAAATTTATCTTTAGGCATTTTACCTAAATAACCCATTATTGAACACATAAAATTAACTCCTTATATAGACATTTAAGTGTGACCTTAAAGACCACACTTAAATTTATTATTCAACATCAACTAAAGCTTCTTTACCAGTTTCACCAGTTCTTACTTTAATTACGTCTAAACAGTTGTATACGAAAATCTTACCGTCACCAATATGACCTGTATATAATACTTTTCTTGCAGTTTCAATTACCTTTGATGCAGGTACGTTGGCAACTACGATATCTACTTGAATCTTAGGTAGAAGTGTAGGTTCAACTTTAATACCACGATAATATTCTGGAGCACCCTTTTGAAGACCACAACCCATTACGTGTGAAACTGTCATACCTGTAATACCGATATTCATAAGTTCAGTCTTTAATGCTTCAAACATTCTTTCTTTACATACGATTTCAATCTTAGTAATTACATTGTCACCTGGCTTGATGTTATCAACATCAGGCATTGTTTTAACATCGATTGCTTCACTTACAGGAACTGTACCTTCAACTTGATTTACAGCGTCGCTATAATCAAATGATTGAGGTGCCATTTGGAAACCAGCATATGCTGTTTCAAGACCATGTTCTGTAATATCTAGACCTCTGATTTCTTCTTCAGGAGTAGCACGTAAGAAAGGTGTAACACCATCTTTTCTCTTAATAAGCTTCATAACTCCGAATACACCAAATGCCCAAGCAGCTGTCCAAGCACATACAGAAACTACACCGATTGCTTGAATACCTAATTGTGCAAAGCCACCACCGTAGAATAAACCAGTGTTTGTAGCAAATAAACCACATGCAAGTGTACCCCATACACCGTTTAAGAAGTGTACTGATACAGCACCAACTGGGTCATCGATATGACAAACCTTATCGAAGAATTCTACACCGAATGTTAAGATGATACCAGCGATAACACCAATTGCGATTGCACCAATTAAATCAACTCTTGAACAACCAGCTGTAATAGCAACTAAACCAGCAAGTGAACCGTTTAGTGACATAGAAACATCTGGTTTTTTATTTTTAATCCAAGTAATCATCATAACTGTTACTGTAGATAATGCAGCAGAAACAGTTGTTGTCATAAATACTTGACCCATACCTTCATAGCCATCCCACTTTGTACAAGCAGCTGGGTTGAATCCATACCAACCGAACCATAAGATGAATACACCAAGTGCACCCATTAAAATGTTATGACCTTGAATTGCGTTAATTTTAACGACTTTACCATTTTCATCTCTAACATATTTACCAATACGTGGACCAACCATCCAAGCACCGATTAAGGCAGTTAAACCACCAACCATATGAATAGAACAAGAACCACTTAAATCAATGAAGCCTTGAGCAGTACCATCATCTAGTAAGCCCCAGTTTTCAGCTAATTGTTGTAACCAACCATTGTTACCAACACCCCAGTTCCAGTAAGCTTCAACTGGATATACGATTGCTGAAATAATCATTGAATAAATACAATAAGCTTTAAAGTTTGTACGTTCAGCCATAGCACCTGAAACGATAGTAGCTGTAGTTGCACAGAATACTAAGTTAAAAATGAAATCTGTCCAACCAACCCAATCGGCACCATCACCGAACATGTTTTTATATACTTGACCTACTTCGCCAAACATACCGCCAGCGATTGCATTTTCAGCACATAAAATAGGTCCACCAATTAAAATGAATGTAACAGTACCTAAGCAGAAATCCATTAGGTTTTTCATGGTAATGTTACCTGTATTTTTCGCTCTTGTGAAGCCAGCCTCACACATTGCGAAGCCAGCTTGCATAAAGAAGATTAAAGCGATGGCAATTAATTTCCAAATCTGATAATCCCACATAAATAATTCCTCCCTTTAAAATATATTATTTTACACTATATAATAACTCTGCGTATGATGGAACTGGCCATGCCATACCATCAACATTTGTTTCAATTTCATCAATTACTGATCTTACATCTTCCATTAATGTTAAGATATCTGTCTTATAATACATAGATAATTTTTCAACATCACTAATAGTTGATGCTTTCTTAAGTGCATTTTCAAGTTCAACCTTTTTATTGTAGGCTACTACTAAATCTAAACTTACCTTATCTAATATAGCTTTTTCATAATCTGATGTAACATTTAATGAATTCTTTAAAGCTACTGTTTCTGCAAGTGATTTAGTATATTTTGAAATTGCAGGTAGATAATCCTTGTTTAACATATCAAGGCAAGTTAATGCTTCGATATTTACAACCTTAGAATAATGTTCCTGAGCAATTTCATATCTTGCATGAATTTCTTCAACAGAATAAATAGAATGAGAAGTAAATAATTTAACATTCTTATCCTTTAAATAATAAGGTAAAGCTTCTGGAGTTGATTTTAAATTTAATAAGCCTCTCTTTTGGGCTTCCTTAACCCAATTATCATCATAACCATTACCATTGAAGATAATACGCTTATGATTAATGATTGTTTCTTTGATTAATTCATGTAATTCTATATTGAAGTCCTTTGCCTTCTCAAGTCTATCTGCAAATTGTTTTAATTCTTCAGCAACTGCTGTATTTAACATGATATTTGCACAAGAGATTGATTCTTGAGAACCAAGAGCACGGAATTCAAATTTATTTCCTGTAAAGGCAAATGGAGAAGTTCTGTTTCTATCTGTTGTATCCTTTGGAAGAGGTGGAAGTACATCAGCACCAATTTTTAGGAATGTTTTACCATTTGACTTTAATGCTTTACCTGTTTCAATAGATTCAATTACATCCTGTAAATCTGAACCTAAGAAAATTGAAATGATTGCTGGAGGTGCTTCGTTGGCTCCTAAACGGAAGTCGTTTGATGCACTTGCAACTGAAATTCTTAATAAATCTTGATATTCATCAACAGCCTTGATTACTGAAACTAAGAATAATAAGAATTGGGCATTTTCACTTGGTGTATCACCAGGTTCTAGTAAGTTTACACCTGTATTAGTAGAGATAGACCAGTTGTTGTGTTTACCACTACCATTTACACCCTTGAATGGCTTTTCATGTAACAAACATACTAAATTATGCTTTTTGGCAATCTTTTGCATCATTTCCATAGTGATTTGGTTATGGTCGGCTGCGATGTTTGTTGTTGCGAAGATAGGAGCTAGTTCATGTTGAGCTGGAGCTACTTCATTATGTTCAGTCTTAGCTAAGATACCAAGCTTCCATAATTCTTCATTTAAATCATTCATAAATTCTTGAACTCTTGGCTTTATTGAACCGAAGTAGTGATCTTCAAGTTCTTGACCCTTAGGTGATTTTGCGCCAAATAGAGTTCTTCCTGTAAAGATTAAATCTTTACGCTTTTCATACATATCCTTATCTACTAAGAAATATTCTTGTTCTGGACCAACTGTAGTTTTAACAGATGTTACTTGATCTTGTCCAAATAGCTTTAATACTCTCATAGCTTGTTTATTTAAAGCTTGCATTGATCTTAAAAGTGGAGTTTTTTTATCTAATGCTTGTCCATCATAAGAACAGAATGCTGTAGGAATACATAAGCATTTATCTTTAATAAAGGCATAAGAAGTAGGGTCCCAAGCTGTATATCCACGTGCCTCACATGTTGCACGAAGACCACCAGATGGGAATGATGAAGCGTCTGGTTCACCCTTGATTAATTCCTTTCCTTTAAATTCCATTATTATTCCATCACCATCTGGACTAATAAAAGAATCATGCTTTTCAGCTGTTACACCTGTCATTGGTTGGAACCAGTGAGTGTAATGTGTTGCACCATTTTCAATTGCCCAGTCTTTCATGGCTAAGGCAACTGCGTTTGCTACACTAATGTCTAATTCTTTACCATCATTGATTGTTTTCTTTAATTTCTTATAAACATCAGTTGATAGTTTTGATTTCATTACCTTGTCGTTAAAAACAAGGCATCCAAAGTAATCGTTGACCTGTTTCATATTAATCCTCCTAAAAAATAAAAGGCAGGGACAGTACTATTTCTAGTGTGGCGTCCTTGCCTTATGACCTCATTATATTACCAAAATTTTATGCTGTCAACACAAATTTTGAATTTTATTTCGTAAAAAAAGCGTTTTTAATCGAAAATTCGGTAAAATAAGCCTATTAGAACGAATAAAATTTGAAAAAATGGCATTTTTTTAAAACTTTATCTTGATATATTGCAAAATCCGTGCTAAATTAATTGTATATTTGATAAGAAAAATACGAATTTTCGAATAAAATTTCAAATATTCGTGAATTTTTGTCAAAAAAATAAAATATTATTCACGGAGGTTTTGAGATTATGGAACTATCAAAAGTATTAAATGTAGTAGTATTAAGTGATTATGATTCTTTAAAAAATAATATTAATAGCTACCTTAAAGTTTTAGGATATACAAATTATAATTACACCTTCGTCGATGATATTAAAGATATTATAAATCTATTTAATAGGGATGAATTTGTTTTATTTATAATTAATAAAGTTCATTACACAAAAACAGATTTAGATATATTAACTAAAAATAATTTAAAGTCGGAGGTTATTTTAATATCTGGCGAATCTGAATATATGGATATATTTAAATATGTTTATAAATTTGGAACATTAGTCGCTAAAAGACCTCTTGCAGTAAATACATTTTTAGAAATCATAAAGCTATCTATATATAAATATAATAAGAGAATAAGTAATAATAATAGAGAAATAGTTTATATAGCTAAGGTTTTATTAATAAATAGCTTAAGAATGAGTGAAAATGAAGCTCATAAATTTTTAGAAAGACAATCTATGGATTTGGGATTACCAATAAATGAGATTGCCAAAGATATAGTGAACAAGAATTTGATGATGGAGTGAGATTATGAAAATTAAAGTCAATGAAAATTTTAGTAATATAGCTGATAGTTATTTATTTTCAGATATTAATAAGAAAATTAAGGCATATAAAGAAAAAAATCCAAATGCTGATGTTATAAGACTTGGAATTGGTGATGTAACATTACCTTTATCTAGTGTCGTAATAGATGCTTTAACTAAGGCATCACTTGAAATGGGAAATAAAGATACATTTAGAGGTTATCCACCAGAGTATGGTTATGATTTTTTAAAAGAAGCTATCTTAAATTATTATAAAAGATTTGATGTAAATTTAAGTATGGATTCAATATTTGCATCAGATGGTGCTAAATCAGATTTAGGTAATATAGTAGATATACTAGGAGACAATGATGTTTATATTCCAAATCCTGTTTATCCAGTATATTTAGATTCAAATATAATGAGTGGAAGAAGAGTACATTTCATAAATGGTTCAAAAGAAAATAATTTCTTACCTATGCCAAATGTAAATTATAAAACTGGCGTTTATTATTTATGTTCACCAAATAATCCATGTGGTGCTGTATATAATTATGAACAATTAAAAGAATGGGTTAAATTTGCAAAATTTACAGGTTCATTAATCATATTTGATTCAGCTTATGAAGCATTTATTAAGGATCGTAATTTACCACATTCTATTTATGAAATAGAAGGTGCTAAGGAATGTGCAATTGAAATTTGTTCATTTTCTAAACAAGCAGGTTTTACAGGTTTAAGATGTGGCTACACAATAGTACCAGAAGAACTTATGTGTGGTGACTATTCAATTAATAAGCTTTGGAAAAGAAGACAAGCTACTAAATTTAATGGTGTTTCTTATCCAGTTCAAAGGGCAGCCGAGGCTGCTTTATCAGATACAGGTATAAAAGAATGCCAAAAAAACATCGAATATTATATGGAGAATGCTCATGCATTATCTAAATTATTTGATGAAAAAGGTATTTATTATACTGGTGGTAAATCATCACCATATATTTGGTTTAAATGTCCAAATAATATGGATTCGTGGTCATTTTTTGAATTCTTACTTAAAGAAGCTAATGTAGTTGGTACACCTGGTGTGGGATTTGGTACTCAAGGTGAAGGATATTTTAGAATTACTTCATTTGGTACACATGAGAAAACAAAAGAAGCAATCGAGCGTTTAAGAAAGATTTTATAAATCTTTATAGTTGGGGTATATATATGGATAACATTAAAACAAAATACATATTTGTAACTGGTGGTGTTGTCTCAAGCTTAGGCAAAGGTATAGCTGCGGCATCAATCGGTAGATTATTAAAAAATAGAGGATTAAAAATATTTATGCAAAAATTTGATCCATATATTAATATGGATCCAGGTACAATGTCACCATTTCAACACGGTGAAGTATTTGTGACTGATGATGGTGCTGAAACAGATTTAGATTTAGGACATTATGAAAGATTCATTGACGAGAGTTGTTCTAAAAATTCTAATATAACTACTGGTACTATTTATTCAAGAGTAATCCAAAAAGAAAGAAAAGGAGAATATCTTGGTAAGACGGTACAAGTAATTCCTCATATTACAAATGAAATTAAAGATAAATTAAAAACTGCAGCTATAGAAAGTGGGGCAGATGTTGTTATCACAGAAATAGGTGGTACTGTTGGTGATATAGAATCTTTACCATTTTTAGAAGCTATAAGACAGGCAAGACGTGATTTTGGTTATGAAAATACATTATATATCCATAACACCCTAGTTCCTTATCTTAAGGCTGCCGATGAAGTTAAAACTAAACCTACTCAACATTCAGTAATGGAATTAAGAAAAATAGGTATTCAACCAGATATTATTATTTTAAGAACTGAAGTTGCGCTTTCTGATTCTCATAAAGAAAAGATTGCATTATTCTGTGACGTAAATAAAGAAAATGTTATAGAAGCTTTAGATCAAAAAATTATTTATAATGTTGCTAAAAGATTAAATGAACAACATATAGATGATATTATATTAAATCATTTCCATCTTAAAGCTAAAGAAATTGATATGACTGAATGGAATGATTTAATTAGAAGAATTGAATTATTAGATGGCCAAATTAACATCGGATTAATTGGCAAATATGTAAGCTTACATGATGCATATTTATCAGTTAATGAAGCTTTAAAATCTGCAGGTTATCATTTTTATAAAAAGATTAACATCGATTATGTTGATTCAACATTAATAAATGATGATACAGTTGAAAAAATATTAAAGCCATACGATGGAATAATTATTCCTGGAGGCTTTGGTGACAGAGGAATTGAAGGAATGTTATCGACTATCAAATATGCGAGAATCAATAATGTTCCACTATTTGGTATATGCTTAGGTATGCAACTAATCTGTATCGAATATGCAAGAAATGTAATAGGTTATAAGGATGCCAATTCAACAGAATTTGATAAAGATACAACACATCCTATAATTGATTTTTTAGAAAATCAATATAGTGATATCGACAAAGGTGGTACTTTAAGACTTGGTTTATATGATTGTCATTTGATAAGTGATAAGACTAAAACTTATGCCGCATATAAAAATATAGATATTAGAGAAAGACATAGACATAGATACGAATTTAACAACGAATTCATTGAAGTTTTAAATAAAGATTTAGTTATTACAGGTAAAAATTTAGATAAAGATTTAGTTGAAATAGTAGAACTAAAAACACATCCTTGGTTTATTGGTTGTCAATTTCATCCAGAATTCTTATCAAGACCTCAAAGACCTCATCCATTATTTAGAGATTTTATAGGTGCTTCAATTGAATTTAAGGGAAAAAGGAGAGATTAATTATGAATGAATATCATAATAAAGGGTTATATGATGAATCTTATGAACATGATGCCTGCGGTATTGGCGCGATAGTTCAGATAGATGGTAAAAGAACACACGACACAATCAAAAATGCACTTGATATATTAATTCATTTGGAACACAGAGGTGGTACAGGTGCTGAAGATAATTCAGGTGATGGTGCTGGTATATTATTTCAATTACCACATAAATTTTTTAGTAATGAAATATTAGGATTCAAGTTACCAGATGAATATGATTACGCTGTTGGTCAATTATTCTTATCAGAAAATGAATTATTAAGAAATAAAGAAATCGAATTAATAAATGATTCATTAAAATCTGAAGGCCTTGAAATATTAGGTTATAGAAGAGTGCCAGTTGACACAACTGATATCGGTAAAACAGCTCTTAAGGCTATGCCTTATATGACTCAATTATTCGTCAAAAGACCAGCTGATATTGAACAAGGTTTACCTTTTGAAAGAAAATTATATGTGGCAAGACGTGTAATAGAGGCTCGCGCTATAAAAGAAAATTCTAGATTATATTTTTGTTCATTCTCATCTCGTACTATCGTATATAAGGGTATGCTTGTATCTACACAAGTAAGAAATTTCTTCTTAGATTTATTAGATATTAAAGTTGAAAGTGCGATTGCTTTAGTACACTCAAGATTTTCAACAAACACATTCCCATCTTGGGATAGAGCTCACCCTAATAGATTTTTATGTCACAATGGTGAAATTAATACAATTCGTGGCAATGTCAATATGGTTCGTGCCAGAGAAGGCTTATTTAAATCAGAAGCATTCAAAGATGATTTAAATAAAATTGTACCAATCATTATGAAAGAATCATCAGATTCAGCTATGTTTGATAATTTTTTGGAATTCATGTATTTAAATGGTAGAAGTCTTGAAGAAACTATTATGATGATGATTCCAGAACCATGGGATCACGATGGGGAAATGGATCCTGACTTAAAAGCATTTTATGAATTTCATTCAACATTCCAAGAGCCTTGGGATGGACCTGCATCTATTATTTTTTCTGATGGTATAAAGGTTGGTGCATCACTAGATAGAAATGGTTTAAGACCATCTAGATATTATATAACTAAGGATAATTATTTATATTTATTCTCTGAAACAGGTTCATTAAAAATTGATGAATCTAATATAAAAGAAAAAAGAAGACTTGAACCAGGTAAGATTTTACTTGTAGATACAAGTATTGGTAAAGTCATTTCAAATGATGATATTAAAAAAGATTATTCAACAAGAAAACAATATAAAGAATGGGTTAAAAATATCATTAAGCTTGAGGATGTTAAAGCTAAACCAAAAATCAAAAGAGAATACGACATCAATTTTTTAGAACATAAGGTTGGTTACACTTATGATGAACTTATGGACAGTATCATCCCACTTGCCCAAAATGGTGCCGAAAAGGTCGTATCAATGGGTAATGATATGCCACTTGCCGTACTTTTAAATAAAGAATTTAATATATTCCAATTCTTTAAACAAAGATTTGCCCAAGTTACAAACCCACCAATTGACTCAATTAGAGAAGAAAATGTTATGGCAACTTTAAATTATTTAGGTTGTGAAGGAAATTTATTAAATCCAACAGAAGATAATGCTAAAAGAGTAAGAATTGATTATCCAATTTTAAAAACTGATGAATTTAATAAAATTAGAAATTTATTATCAAATGGTATTAAATGTGAAGTTGTATCTATTTGTTATGACTTTGAACACGAGACAATGGAAGAAGCATTAGATAGAATATTTAATGAATGTGATATTAAAATTGATTCAGGTGCATCTATCATCATTTTATCTGATAGAAATCAACCTGGTCTAGCCATACCTTCATTACTTGTTTCAAGTGCTGTTCACCAACATTTGACACGTACATCAAGAAGAACTCACGTTTCACTTGTTTTAGAAGCTGCAGAACCAAGAGATATCCATCATTATGCTTGTTTAATTGGTTATGGTGTAAATGCTATATATCCATATTTAGTATATGAAACAATAGAATATTATAAGGATAGAGGATATTTAAATTTAGATTTAGATAAAGCTATTTCTAATTATATTAATGGTGTAATGCATTCAATTACTAAGATTATTGCCAAGATGGGTATTTCAACTATTCAATCATATAATGGTTCTCAAATATTTGAATGCCTTGGCTTAAATGATGAAGTCATTTCTAA
This sequence comes from Acholeplasmatales bacterium, assembly GCA_024695025.1. Taxonomy (GTDB): domain Bacteria; phylum Bacillota_I; class Bacilli_A; order Acholeplasmatales; family Anaeroplasmataceae; genus Anaeroplasma. The sequence goes on along the minus strand of JAILIY010000075.1, from coordinate 5,223 downwards.
ATATTTTACTAATACTCCATCAACTATTGGTGGTATTGGTTTAAAAGAAATTGAAGAAAACACTATTAAATTATATAAAAAGGCTATGGAAAACAAGACTGATACATTAGAATCAATTGGTCTTCATGGCTACAGAAGAAAACAAATTGATCATATTTATGATCCAGTAAGTATATTCCATCTTCAAAGTGCTTGTAGAAGCGGAAATTATGAAGAATATAAAGAATTTACTTCATTAATTGATAAAAAAGTAATCAATATTAGAAACACATTTAATTTAAATTATAGAAATCCAATTTCTATTGATGAAGTTGAAAGTGTTGATGAAATTGTAAAAAGATTTAAAACAGGTGCGATGTCATATGGTTCTATTTCAAAAGAAGCCCATGAATGTATGGCAATCGCGATGAACCGCCTTTGTGGTAAATCAAATACTGGTGAAGGTGGAGAGGAACGCGAACGTTATGAAGTGATGGAAAATGGCGATACTAAATGTAGTGCCATTAAGCAAGTTGCCTCAGGCCGTTTCGGTGTTACTATTGAATATTTAACTAACGCTAAAGAAATTCAAATAAAAATGGCACAAGGTGCAAAACCAGGCGAAGGTGGACAACTACCAGGCAATAAAGTATTCCCTTGGATTGCAAAAGCACGTCATTCAACTCCAGGTGTATCATTAATATCACCTCCACCACATCATGATATTTATTCAATTGAAGATTTGGCTCAATTGGTATTCGATTTAAAAAATGCCAACAGAGATGCGAGAATTTCTGTAAAATTAGTTGCTGAATCAGGTGTTGGTACAATTGCCGCAGGTGTTGTAAAAGCTGGTGCCAATACAATTTTGATTTCAGGTTATGATGGCGGTACAGGTGCTGCCCCAAGAACATCTATTTATAATGCTGGTATTCCTTGGGAAATAGGCTTAAGTGAGGCTCATCAAACACTTGTAATGAATGGACTTCGTGATAGAGTTAGACTTGAAACAGATGGTAAGATTTTAACAGGTAAGGATTTAGCTTGTGCAATCTTACTTGGTGCTGAAGAATTTGGTTTCGCAACAGGTCCACTTATCGCGATGGGTTGTATAATGATGAGAGTATGTAATTTAAATACATGCCCTGTAGGTGTTGCAACTCAAGATGAAAAATTACGTAAAAGATTTAGTGGTAAACCTGAATACGTTATGAATTTTATGAAATTTATTGCTAGTGAATTAAGAGAATATATGGCTCTTTTAGGCTTTAGAACAATCGATGAGATGGTTGGTCATACTGAATTAATTTCACTTGACCCTAAATATAAGGATAAGATTGATTTATCAAAGATCTTATTTAATTCTGAAGTAGTAAATAAAGAAGCTGTATTTAAGGCTTATAAGACTATTGATTTACAAAATACATTAGATTATAGAATGTTACTTCCTTTATGCAAAAATGCAATCGAAGGTGGATTAAGTAAAAAAGTTGATTTAGAGGTTTCAAATGTTAACCGTTCATTTGGTACTATGTTATCAAATGAAATAACTAAAAAATATGGTGAGAATGGTTTGCCAGATAATTCAATTATCATAAATGCTTACGGCAATGCTGGTAATTCATTTGGTTGCCTTCTAACAAAAGGAATATCTATTAAGGTTAATGGCGATGCCAACGATTATTTTGGTAAATCTTTATGTGGTGGAAAACTAACAGTCATTCCACTTAAAGAATCAACAATTAATCCATGTGAAAATATTATTTGTGGTAATGTTGCCTTATATGGTGCCACATCAGGTAAATGCTTCTTAGAAGGTATAGCTGGAGAAAGATTCTGCGTAAGAAATAGTGGCGCGACTGTCGTATCTTTAGGCTGTGGTCAACATGGCTGTGAATATATGACTGGTGGTAAGGTTGTAGTACTTGGTAAAATTGGTAAAAATTTCGCTGCTGGTATGAGTGGTGGTACTGCTTACTTATATGGAGTTGAAAATAAGAAGAATGTAAATTTAGAATTAGTATCAATTTTAGATTTAGATGAAACTGATGAAAATATTGTTAAAGATATCTTAAAAGAACATATTGAAAACACTAATTCTAAATATGTAAAAGGTATTTTAGATAATTTTGATAAGAGTAAATTCTTTAAAGTATTACCAAATGATTATGCAAAGATCATTAGTTTAATTTCGAAATATAAGACTGAGGGATCACTTAATCCTGAACTTGATGCCTTTAATAAATTTGTGGAGGTGAAATAATGGGAAAGCCAACTGGATTTATTGAATTTGATAGAAAAAATAAAAAGGAATTAGCTGTATTAGAAAGAATTAAAAATTTTGATGATTTCCATATTCCATTTGATTTAAAAACTCAAAGGGAGCAGGCTTCTCGTTGTATGAACTGTGGTATCCCATTTTGCCAATCAGCGATGAAAGTAAACAACCGTAACGTCGGCTGTCCTCTTTCAAATTTAATTCCTGAATGGAATCATCTAATTTATTTAGGCTTATATGAAGAAGCTTATAAAAGACTTGAAAGAACTGCCCCATTCCCTGAATTTACAGGTAATGTTTGTCCAGCCTTATGTGAAGCGTGTTGTTCATGCTCAATAAATGGAGAGTCTGTAGGTATTAAGGCCAACGAATTATTCTTAATTGAAGAAGCTTTCAAAAATGGTTGGATTAAGCCTAATAAAAATATTAAAAGAAATGGTAAGAAGGTTGCCATAATAGGGTCTGGACCAGCTGGTTTATCTTGTGCTAAAAGATTAAACAGTGAAGGCTTTAGTGTAACAGTGTATGAAAAAGACGATAGATTTGGAGGCCTATTGATGTATGGTATTCCAAATATGAAGCTTGAAAAGGATGTTATAGAAAGAAGAATTAAATTATTGACTGAAGAAGGTATCATCTTTGTTAAAAACACTAAGATTGGTTATGATATACCAATGTCAAAGATTTTAAAAGAATATGATGAGGTTGTATTTGCTTGTGGTACATCTATGCCAAGAGGTCTTATGTGTGAAGGAAGTGATGCCAAAGGCATCATCTTTGCAGTAGATTTTTTGAAAGAAACGACAAAAAATTTATTAGACAATCAAGACTTTAAATACAATTTAAAAGGCAAAAATGTCGTAATAGTTGGTGGTGGAGATACAGCTAATGACTGTTGTGGTACAGCTGCCCGTGAAGGTGCGAATTCTGTATTAGAACTAGAAATAACTAAAGAACCACCCCTTGAAAATACACTTCCTTGGCCTAATTATCCAAATAAAAAGAAAACTGATTATGGTGTATTTGAATGTAACGAATTATATGGCACTGATATAAGACGTTATTGTACAACTATAGATAAAGTAAATAAGGATGAAAACGGAAATATTAAATCTATAATTACTAAAAAAGTAGAATTTAAAAATGGTAGATTTGAAGATATCCCTAATACTTTTTTAGAATTACCATGTGATTATTTAATTTTAGCTATGGGCTTTTTAGGAACTAAAGATGAAGATTCTAAAAAATATAATTTAGAAGCTAATAGATTTAGATACAATCTAAATAATTTTAGTTACGACGATAAAATATCAATTTGTGGCGATATGAAAAATGGTCAATCACTTGTCGTAATTGCCATAAATGATGGTAAAATGTGCGCTGAAGAAATCATTAAAAAATATAATTAAGGTGTTGTAAAATGGAAAAGAAATGTTTTGTAACAAAAGAAAAAATAGAACAGATTGTTAAAGATTATCCAACTCCTTTTCATATTTATGATGAAAAGGGTATAAGAGAAAATGCAAGAAGATTAAAAGAAGCATTTTCTTGGAATAAAGGCTTTAAGGAATATTTTGCCGTTAAAGCTACTCCAAATCCATATATAATGAAAATATTAAAAGAAGAAGGATGTGGTGTTGACTGTTCTTCTTTAACTGAACTAATGCTTTCAGATATAGTTGGATTTAAATCAAATGAAATAATGTTTTCTTCAAATGTGACACCAAAAGATGATTTTATTTTGGCATCTAAATTAGATGCTTATATCAATTTTGATGATTTGACACACATTGATTTTTATAAAGATTTAGCCCCATTTAAAAAAACTATGTGCCTAAGATATAATCCAGGCGGAGATTTCACCTTAAATAATGAAATTATGGATACCCCAAAGGATGCTAAATATGGTATGACTAAAGACCAAATGAAACAAGCTATAAAAAAATTAAAAGCTTATGGCGTTGAAAAATTTGGTATACATGCCTTTTTAGCATCCAATACTAAAGATAATGGTTATTATCCTAAGCTTGCCTCAATTTTATTTAAGCTAGCTGTCGAGTTACACAATGAACTAGACGCAAAAATTGATTTTATCAATTTAAGTGGTGGAGTTGGTGTAGATTATAAATTAGATGAACCTAAAAATGATATTAAAATTATCGGTGAAGGTGTAAGAAAATATTATGAAGAAATAATTACACCTGCTGGCATGGGAGATGTAAAAATCTTTACAGAATTAGGTAGATTTATGCTTGCACCATATGGACATTTAGTTTCAAAAGTAGTTCATGAAAAACATATATATAAAGAATATATAGGTTTAGATGCTTGTGCAGCTAACCTTATGAGACCAGCTATGTACGGTGCTTATCACCACATTACTGTATTAGGTAAAGAAAACGAAAAATGTGATCATAAATATGATGTGACAGGAGGCCTTTGTGAAAACAATGATAAATTTGCGATAGACAGAATGCTTCCAAAAATCGATATTGGTGATTATGTTGTAATACATGATAGTGGTGCTCATGGCTTTTCAATGGGCTACAATTATAATGGTAAATTAAGAAGTGCAGAATTATTGTTAAAAGAAGATGGCACAGTTAAATTAATAAGACGTGCTGAAACTCCAAATGATTATTTTGCCACATTTGACTTTAGTGAATTTAAAAAATAATTTATAAATAAATTAATGCCAATTTCTTTTCAAGTTGGCATTTTATTTTTTTTGCCTATATTAATAGATAATAAAGCCATAATTTGGTATAATATTAATTGTGTATTTCGATTAATTTAGGAAGGATATTATATGGAAAAACTAATTGTATCTAATAATCTTAATAGTACAGACTTTTTAAGGACAATTGCGAAATTAAATAAAAAAGAATTAGCTTTATATATTTATAATGAACAAGAATTGTTAAATTATATATTAGATAAAGCTGGTATTTCTATAAATAAGACTA
>JAILIY010000012.1 GCA_024695025.1 Acholeplasmatales bacterium | reverse complement strand
TCTGATTTAATTTTTCTTATTAAATCATAATAATCATTTTTATTCTTATCTACTAAGAAAACAAATCTTTCATATGATTCTTTTAAGTCTTCTTCTATTATTGATTTAATGACATTATAATTTGGAATATCAACATCAAATTTTTCATTTGAATATCTTAATCTCATATAGAGATTATCTAATTTAATTTCTTCATATTCATTATATTTTTCACTATCACTCATTACTAGTTTGTCTGGTATGGACCTGATATCTTTATTATGGTCAATATAATCAATTCCAGAATTTGATGAGATAAGAATTCTAGTTTTCATTTAAATCACCTAAACCTCTATTACTAATTTTATCACAAAAAAATAAAAAATATATGTTCATTTTAAATTGTATATAATTTTTAAATATTATATAATCTTAAATGATTTGAGGTGATTTTATATGGGAATGGAATTCATTAGAACAGTAGCCTTACCTGAAGAAATAAAAAAGGAATATCCTTTAGATGAGGCATCAAGAATTCAAAAAGAAAAAAATGATAAAGTATTAAGAGATATTTTTACAGGTAAAGATAATAGATTATTATTAATTATTGGCCCTTGTAGCGCAGACAGAGAGGATGCAGTTTTAGATTATTGTAAGAGACTTAAAAAATTATATGAACAAGTAAAAGATGTATTATTCTTTGTCCCAAGAATATATACAAACAAGCCAAGAACCACAGGCGAAGGTTATAAGGGTATGTTACACCAACCAGATCCAAAAGCTGATGTAGATATGGTTAAAGGCGTTATCGCAGTTAGAAAACTACACATGGATGTTTTAAAAGAAACAGGCTTTTCAACAGCTGATGAAATGTTATATCCTGATAACTTCCCATATCTATCTGATATATTAAGTTATCAAGCAGTTGGCGCTAGATCAGTTGAAAACCAAGAACACAGATTAGTTGCCTCTGGTGTATATGGACCTATAGGTATGAAAAACCCTACTTCTGGTGATTACAAGGTTATGCTAAATTCAGTTAACGCTGCCCAAAGAGCTCATAAATTTATTTATAGAGGCTGGGAAACTAAGACTACTGGTAATGAATTAGCACACTGTATTTTAAGAGGTTATACAAACAAACATGGTGATTCTAATCCAAACTACCACTATGAAGATATCTTAAGATTAATCAATATGTATACTGAAGATAAATATCATAATCCTGCAATTATTGTTGACTGTAATCACAACAATTCAGGAAAACAATATGAAGAACAAATTAGAATTGCTAAAGAAGTTTTACACTCAACTAGACACAGCGAATTAATATTTAAATACATCAAGGGACTTATGATTGAATCATATCTTGAAGATGGTTGTCAAAAGACTGACGGTACTATTTATGGTAAATCTATTACTGACCCTTGTTTAGGTTGGGAAAAGACTGAAAAATTAGTACTTGAAATTGCAGATTTAAGGCGCAGACACCTAAATGGTGAGAAAATATAATAAAATTGGAGTGCAATCTCCAATTTTTTTTTATACTTTTATTGTGAAAAATATAAAAATATTTTATAATAAAAGGAAATTTTTCATATAGGAGGTTTAACATATGGGAATGGAATTTATTAGAACAGTAGCTTTACCTGAAGAAATCAAAAAGGAATATCCTTTAGATGAAGAATCAAGAATTCAAAAAGAAAAAAATGATAAAGCTTTAAATGATATCTTCACTGGAAAAGATGATAGATTATTATTAATTATTGGTCCTTGTAGCGCAGACAGAGAGGACGCAGTTTTAGATTATTGTGAGAGACTTAAAAAATTATATGATAAAGTAAGTGATGAAATCTTTATCGTACCAAGAATATATACAAACAAACCAAGAACCACAGGTGAAGGTTATAAAGGTATGTTACACCAACCAGATCCAAAAGCTGATGTAGATATGGTTAAAGGCGTTATCGCAGTTAGAAAATTACATATGGATGTTTTAAAGAAGACAGGATTTTCTACTGCTGATGAAATGTTATATCCTGATAACTTCCCTTATTTATCAGATGTATTATCATATGTCGCAGTAGGTGCAAGATCAGTTGAAAACCAAGAACATAGATTAGTTGCCTCTGGTATTTCAGTACCTGTAGGTATGAAAAACCCTACTTCTGGTGATTATAAGGTTATGCTAAATTCAGTTAACGCTGCTCAAAGAGCTCATAAATTTATTTATAGAGGTTGGGAAACAAAAACAAGTGGTAATTTATTAACACATACAATTTTAAGAGGTTATACAAATAAACATGGTGATTCTAATCCAAACTACCACTATGAAGATATCTTAAGATTAATTAATATGTATAGTGATGAAAAATATCATAATCCTGCAATTATTGTTGACTGTAACCACAACAATTCAGGAAAACAATACGAAGAACAAATTAGAAT
>JAILIY010000006.1 GCA_024695025.1 Acholeplasmatales bacterium | reverse complement strand
CGAGCCTACGAACAGAAACTTGATGAGGCTAAATGGTAAGTGGATAAGGTTGCATGACAAACTGAAGTCCTAATGGTAAACGTAAAACCAAAGCAGTAAATCAAGAGGTTGTGGGATGAAAGATTAGTGAATTACCCCGGGAGACCCTAACGCGTATTATAATACGTGCAATAAAAAGCATATAGTTAGGGAGTCAGCTGAGGTCGTAGTAGGTGGAATTGCCAACCACTAAAGGACCTAATGTTTATATAGTGCGAATCACTATAAGCAATATTTGGAAAGTCTGTAAGATGAGACAGTCTAGCACATTGGAACGTAACCAATGATGATGAAGTAGTCGAAGATGTTTCTAAATAAATTTACGAATGGAGGAGGAGCAGCAAATGAGTTTAATCGAAGAGATTTTGAGTATCGAAAACTTAAATGAGGCAATCAAAAGAGTAAAGGCAAATAAGGGAGCAAGTGGCATTGACAAAATGTCAGTTGATAAACTTGAGCCATACTTTAATGAACACAGGGAAGAAATTATTGAATCAATAATGAATAAAACCTATAGACCAAAGCCCGTAAGAAGAGTATATATTCCAAAATCCAATGGCAAATTAAGACCTCTAGGAATACCAACTGTGGTTGATAGGGTTATACAACAGGCAATAGCCCAAAGATTAGTACCAATATATGAAAACATATTTAGTGATTTTTCTTATGGCTTTAGACCTAATAGGGACTGTCACACGGCAATAGACAAGGTATAACCCTATCAACCACAGTTGGTATTCCTAGAGGTCTTAATTTGCCATTAGATTTTGGAATATAAACTCTTCTTACGGGTTGAGGTCTATAGGTTTTATTCATTATTGATTCAATAATTTCTTTCCTATGTTCATTAAAGTATGGTTCAAGTTTGTCAACTGACATTTTGTCAATGCCACTTGCCCCCTTATTTACCTTTACTCTTTTGATTGCCTCATTTAAGTTTTCAACACTTAAAATCTCTTCGATTAAACTCATTTGCTGCTCCTCCTCCATTTGTAAATGTATTTGGAATCATCTTCGACTACTTTATCATCATTGGTTGCGTTCCAATGTTATAGACTATCTCATCTTACAGACTATCCAAATATTGCTTATATTGATTCGCACTATATAAACATTAGGTCCTTTAGTGGTTGGCAATTCCACCTACTATGACCTCAGCTGACTCCCTAACTATTTGCTTTTTATTGCACGTACTATAATACGCGTTAGGGCCTCCCGGGGTAATTCACTAATCTTTCATCTCACAACCTCTTGATTTACTGTTTTGGTTTTACGTTTACCATTAGGACTTCAGTTTGGTTTGCAACCTTATCCACTTACCATTTAGCCTCATCAAGTTTCTGTTCGTAGGCTCGAAGATTTTGCTACGCCTCTTCCTTCACCCATAGAATTACTCCTAATGGCTTGAGGTTTGCTACACTTGGCGGTAAATACCCGTGACTGGACTTTCACCAGCAAGATTAGTGCCATGCCCGGCACACAAACAAAATAGCACCACAAGGGTGCTATTTAAAATTATAATGTAATATTACATGCAAGACAAATTCCATAAAATATATTATTTTATTTGTCTACTTTAAAAATATCATATTAATGTCTTTGCTTTATTAATTAATATTTTCTTTTCTTGTCCTTTTTAAAACCATTTGCTTCATATTTGTCTTCTCTCATCATTTCAATATCAGCTTTTGGTATATATTTTATCTTATTTTCTTTATATTTTTTAGTATTGTTTTTTTGATTTTCTTTTACTAAATTTTCAAGCAATTCTAATTCATCATCTTTTTCTAAAATTGTTACCATCTCAGAATGAATTGTACGTGGAAACATATCTACTGCCTTCATGTTTTTTATTACATAATCATTTTCAAAAAATAAATATAAATCCCTTTTTAATGTTTGTGGATTACAAGAAATATATATAACTCTTCTTGGATTTAAATATTTAATGGCGTTTATAAATTGTTTTGTTGAACCATCTCTTGGTGGGTCCATTACTACTACATCGACATGTTCTCTAAGCTTGGCAAGCTTAGTCATGTAGTTAGTGGCATCATCACAAACAAATGATACATTATTAATATTATTAATCTTTTGATTAATTTTGGCATCATTTATCGCATTTTTATTAATCTCTACACCATAAACATGTTTTACATGTTTTGATAAGAATATTGATATAGTACCAACACCACAATAAGCATCTATTACTGTATCAGTCTTTTTTAGATTTCCCATCTTTATAGCTGTTTCATATAATATTTTCATACCAGCTGTATTGACTTGGAAAAAACTTAATGGTGATATTTTAAATTTAAAGTCTCCACAGGCTTCATAAATAAAGCCTGGGCCCATCAATACTTTATCTTTATCACCAAGTACAATTGATGTGTTACGTGAATTGTAATTTTGAACAATAGTTGTAATACCTAAATTGGCTTTTTTTAAATCAGTTACGATATTGTTTCTACCATGTAATATTTCACCATTTGTTACAAGTACTAACATAAGCTCATCTGTATTAAAACCATATCTGATGTAAACGTGACGAAGTTCTCCTTCTCTTTTCTTTTCATCATATGGTCTTATTTTATTTTTAGTTAATATTTTATTTAATTCATTGATTACTAAATTAGTTTTTTTAGCCTGTAATATATTATTGTTTGCCGTAATAATATTATGAGAAAATTCTTCATATAAACCACAGACAACCTTTTTAGTTTTTGATAATTTAAAAGTCATTTGACTTTTGTTTCTATAATTATATGGACTTTCCATTGGAATTAATTCAATTTTATTAAAATACATTCCTTTAAATAAATCATTTATATAATCAGTTTTTAATTTTTGTTCATAATCATAAGTTATATGCATGAATTGGCATCCGCCACATTCATCTATCTTATAATCGATACGATATGGCGATTTTTTTATTACTTCTTTTAATTCAGGATATTTTTTTGATGCATCAACTTTAATAGTCTCACCATTTATTACATCGTGAATTAAATATTTTTTATTATTTATTTCAACTTCAGTATCAGGTATAAAGCCAACCTTGATATCTTTAAATATTAAATCAGCCATAATAAATAATCCTTTCTATAATATTTTATTAGTCCACTTCTCACAATCTTCTATACGTGTAACTATATCCTTATAAAAATCATTTTCGTGACATACAAGGATAACTGTGCCCTTAAATGCCATAATAGCTTCTTTTAAAGATTCTTTGGCAACTACATCTAAATGGTTAGTTGGTTCATCAAGTATTAGTGTATTACATTCTTGAAGCATAATTTTACATAACCTTACCTTGGCTGCCTCACCACCAGATAAAACTACCATTAATGATTCTATCTTTTCTTTAGTTAATCCACATGAGGCAAGGGCTCCACGAACTTCTTTGTTGTCCATTGCAGGATACATATTCCATACTTCATCAAGTGCTGTATTTTTATTAGAATATTCACTTTCTTGTTCAAAATAACCATAGTGGATATTATAATCCATACTACAAGTACCTGAAATAGGTGGAATGATATTTAATAATGTTTTAAGAAGTGTCGATTTACCTATACCGTTTGCCCCACGGAATAGTACTCTTTCACCACGTTCAATAGTTAATGTGATTGGTTTTGATAATGGTTCATTATAACCAATAACTAATTTTTCACAAGAAAATACAAATTTACCTGAAGCACCACATTCTTTAAATTTAAATGTAGGTTTAATTACTTCTTTAGCTTTTTCAATTATGACCATTTTATCTAATTGTCTTTGTCTTGATTTAGCTAAATCAGTTGTGGCAACTCTGGCTTTATTTTTATTGATGAATTCTTGCATCTTAGCGATTTCTTTTTGTTGGCGTTCATAAGCTATATTTTGGTTTCTTTTTTTTATTTCATACATTTCCATGAATTGATCATAATTACCGCTATAACGAGTAAGTTTACCATCTTCCATATGATAAATTACATTTATAACAGAATTTAAGAATTCAACATCATGTGATACTAATAAAAATGCATTTTCATAATTATTTAAATAATTCTTTAACCAATTAACTTGAGCCTCATCTAAAAAGTTTGTAGGTTCATCTAATATTAATATCATTGGCTGTTCTAAAATAAGTTTAGTTAATAATACTTTAGATCTTTGACCACCACTTAAATCAGTTACGTCACGGTCTAACCCAATATCACCAAGGCCAAGGCCATTGGCTACTTCTTCAATTTTTGAATCTAAATTATAAAAACCTGATGATTCAAGCATTGATTGAATCTCACCTGTATCTTCCATAAGCTGTGTCATTTCTTCTTCTGTACAATCACACATCTTTTCATACATTTTATTCATTTCAGCTTCAAGCTCATACATATGAGAAAATGCTTCTCTTAATACATCTCTTATAGATTTACCTTTTGATAATGTAGTATATTGGTCTAAATAACCTGTAGTGATTCTTTTTGCCCATTCAATTTTACCTTCATCAGGTGTTAAATCACCTGTAATCATTTTAATGAATGTAGTTTTACCTTCACCATTTAAACCTATTAAACCGATATGTTCTCCTTTTTGCATAACAAAAGATGCATCCTCAAGGATAGTTCTATTTCCAAATGAAAATGATACATTTTCACACTTTAATACACTCATAAATACTCCTATAATTAAGCATTACCCATTTGAAGTAATATACCTACTATCGCACCACATGCGATATAAAATATTGGGTGCTTTTTAAATTTAAATATTGTAATGCCAAAAATGACACCTACGGCTAATGCCTTATAATTAATTAAATGTTCAAAATATTGTGCTATAAATTTAGCTAAATTAAAATTATCTTTATTATATAATTTTTTAGTTGCCTTAAAGGCACTAATAATATCATAATGCTCAATTACATCTGCATTATAATCAACAACTTTAAATATAGATACTTTAAGTACTGAATAGGCTGCGGCACAAATTAAACCGATTGAGGCAGCACGTAGTCCATAAAATATCCATTTGACATATTTATTTTCATTAAATTTTTGTAAGAATAATGAAATTATTAATATTACGATAATTGAAGGTGATATTAAACCTAAAGTTGATATAATAGAACCTAAAAATGATAAAAAATAATTAGTATATTTTAAATGAGATACTGTATAACCTACATATGTAGACATATTTATACCCATAGCACCTGGTGTGGATTCAGATATAGCTAACATCGCAGTTAAATCTTCATTGTTGTACCAACCCGTTTCTTGTCCCAATTCTGCCAAGAAAGGTAGTGTTGCAAGTCCTCCACCAAAAGCACAAGCACCAATTCTAAAGAAATTAAAATATACGGTAAAGAATACATATTTATCTGTAATAACTGATACTAATGTACAAATAGCTAATATAATCCAGAAGAATGTAGAAACTATTAAACCGTTTCTATATTTTTTATTTTTAATAAATAAACAAGATATACATCCAATTAAACCAAATAATATACCTACAAATAAGCCAGCAAAAAACATCAATACATCTTTTTTGGAAAGCTTATTATTTGTTTTAATTTCTTCTTTTTTATCTACAACTTCTATTTTTTCTTTAACTTCTTCAGTTTTTGTTTCTTCGTTTTTATCAGTAGAAATTGTATTATCTAATAAATTAACATTTTTGTTTTTATTTTTTTCTTTAATAAAATTGATTAATAAACCTAATATAGCAGCCACAATTATATAAACATATAATGGAATTATATTGACAAATATTGCTAAAACAGCAACACTTAAGGCGATAAATAAGCCCCATAAATCAACAATTGATTTTTTAGATAATTTAACAATTGCAGATAATATTAATACAAATACCACAACGTTAATTCCAGCAAGGGCATTAACGACATAAGGATTTTCATTAAAATTATGCATTAAGGTTGCGATAATAAATATAATAATGAATGCTGGTGATATAAATGATATAGTTGCCATAATACCACCTAAAACACCACATACTCTATATCCTATAAATGTTGATACATTTACAGCGATTGCACCTGGAGTACACTGTCCTACTGCGTAATAATCAGCAAGTTCTGTATCAGTTGCCCAACCTCTTTTATCACATAATTCTCTAGATAGTAAAGGTAATAAGGCATAACCACCACCAAAATTAACAACACCTAATTTGAAGAATAATAGACATAATAAAACTAATCTTTTAAGATATGGCATATCATAAATATTATTGTTTGTAACTTCATTCATATCTACTACCCCCTTAAAAAAAACACACGATTTATTATAACATATTTTGTTATAAAAAGGTATGTAAGTGTTTTTAATTATTATAAGTTAAATAATTAATGAATTAATTATTAAAATACTTAAGAAAAATTGACACACAAGTTAAAAATTGATATAATATATTTAAATTTTTTGTTGAGATTGGAGGTATTATTGATGAAAGGTTTTGAAAAATATTTCAGAGGATATTTTATGCCACCAGTTGAATGTTACGACTGGGTGAAAAAAGATTATATTGATCACGCTCCTATTTGGTGTAGTGTTGATTTAAGGGATGGTAATCAATCACTCATTAAACCTATGAGTCTTGACCAAAAGGTTGAATTCTTTAAATTATTAGTAAAGATTGGTTTTAAAGAAATTGAAGTTGGTTTCCCTGCTGCAAGTGAAACAGAATACGAATTCTTAAGAACATTAATTGACGGTGATTTAATTCCTGATGATGTAACAATTCAGGTATTAACTCAAGCCAGACCACATATTATTAAAAAGACATTTAAGGCACTTGAAGGCTGTCATAAAGCTATCGTGCACTTATATAACTCTACTTCTTTAGCTCAAAGAGAACAAGTTTTCAAAAAGAGTAAAGAAGAAATTAAAGAAATCGCAATTGAAGGTGCTAAATTATTAGTTGACCTTGCAAATGAAACAAAAGGTAATTTCTTATTTGAATATTCACCAGAATCATTTACTGGTACTGAAGTTGATTATGCACTTGATGTATGTAACGCAGTTGTAGATATATTTAAGCCAACTCCTGAAAGAAAGCTTATATTAAATTTACCAGTTACAGTTGAAATGAGTTTACCTCATGTATACGCATCTCAAATTGAATATTTTGATAAATATGTACACAATAGAGATTCAGTAATCATCTCTACTCACCCACACAATGACCGTGGTACTGCAGTTGCTTGTGCAGAACTTGCACAACTTGCTGGTGCTGATAGAGTTGAAGGTACATTATTTGGTAACGGTGAACGTACAGGTAATGTTGATATTATTACACTAGCTATGAATTTATATACACATGGTGTAGATCCAATATTAGATTTCAGTGATATTCCTTCTATTCAAAAATTATATGAATCAGTAACTGAAATGAAAGTATATGATAGACAACCATACAGTGGTAAATTCGTATTTGCTGCATTCTCAGGTAGCCATCAAGATGCTATTAGTAAGGGATTAAAATATCATAAGGCTAACAAGCTTAAGACATGGAGTGTTCCATATCTT
>JAILIY010000111.1 GCA_024695025.1 Acholeplasmatales bacterium | reverse complement strand
TGGTCCTCATCAGGGTGCCTTAATAGATTTACCTGATGATAAGTGGGCATTTATCCATTTCCAAGATAAAGGCGCCTACGGTAGAATAGTTCACCTAGAACCAGTTAAATGGTGCAGTGGTTGGCCTTTATGTGGTGATGTTAAAGATGAATTATTGTGTGGTACTCCAGTTGATGAGTACGATTATTTAGTTGATGTTGAAAGTGATTATAAGATTGATATAAGTGATAATTTTAAGAATAATAAAATGTCTTTGATGTGGCAAACACCTGCCAACAAGCCAAAAGATTTTTATTCTTTTGACAAAGGGTTGAAATTAAATTGTTATTATCATAATGAGGATAGCCATAAAGCCTTAAATTTGGCTCCTAACGTGTTTTTAACTAAAATATCAAGCGAACACTTTAAAGTTTTTACAAAATTAAAATTAAGCCTAATAAATGATGAAGACGAAAGTGGTTTAACATTTATGGGCTTCAAATATGGAACTATTTTAGTACGTTTAATAAATGGTAAGAAGCATCTTTTGATATTAGAAGGTGCTTATAACGAAGTTGATAGAATTATTTATGATGAAGAAATTGATGATGATGAAATTACATTAAATATGTATTTTAAGGATTTAGTTTATCAATTTGGATTCAACAACAGGAGAATAGGACCTAAATTTATCGCAGATCGCGGTAGATGGATAGGTGGTAAATATGGAATTTTTTCAAGGGGTAATAAAAATTCTTGTGGCTATTCTGTATTTAAATATTTTAGGGTGATTAATAATGCAAAATAAATTAAAAGTAGATGATGAATTTATACTTGATATAAAAAGATTAGGTATAAATGGTGAAGGTATAGGTTTTTATAATAAGCTTGCTGTATTTGTGCCAGATGCGATACCTGGTGAAGGTCACAACATAAAAATTACAAAAGTTGACAATAAGATGGCTTTTGCTAAAAGCTTAGAAATAAAACATAATGTAGATTATAGAGTGGCTCCAACTTGTAAATATTATAAGGATTGTGGCGGCTGTAACGTAATGCATATAGATTATAAAAAGATGCTTGAATTTAAGCGTGATTTATTAATTGAATCTATTACACGTTACACTAAATTAAACCCTAGATCATTTGAAATTAAGTCAACTGTCGCATCATCAAATTTTGGTTATAGAAATAGAAGTCAATTAAATGTTGTTAAAAATATGACAGGCTCAAGTGTGGCGATGATTAAAGCTAATTCAAATATCAATGTATCTATTGATACATGCCCTGTTCAAAATAATGTTTTAAATGATGTTAATAATAAAATATGTAAAATATTAGATGATAATAATGTATCTATATTCTCATATAAAGAAAATAAAGGTATCGTAAGATATATTACAATTAGAGTAAATAAACAAAAGGAATGTATTGTCGATTTAGTATGTTATGATTATGATAAAGAAAAAATTGAGAAGATTGCTAAATTAATCAATAAGATTCCTAATGTATTAGGTGTCTATTCATCTATTAATAGATCACTTAAAAGTGGTAGTGAAATAATTGGTGAGGATTTAAAGCATCTAGAAGGTAAAGAATATATAATTGAAAAATTAGGTAATATTAAATATCAAATATATCCTGATACATTCTTCCAATTAAATAGTGAAGTTGCAGAAAAATTATATAATCAAGTCTTAAAATCTTTAAAATTATCATTTAAAGAAACTGTATGTGATGTATATTGTGGTGTTGGTGCAATCAGTTTATATATCGCCCATAACTCAAAAGAAGTTATCGGTATTGAATATAATAAAAATTCAATTCTTGCCGCAGAAGAAAATGCTAAATTAAACAACATAGAAAATGCTAAATTTTATCAAGGTAATGCCCATGAATTATTACCTAAGATGATAAAAGATGGCAAGACATTTGATGCCATAGTAGTAGACCCACCAAGAACAGGTTTAGATGATAAAATTATAAATGCTATATTACAATCTAATGTTAAAAAGGTTATTTATGTTTCTTGTAACCCACAAACATTGGCTAAAAATTTAGATAAATTATCAGAAAAATACAATGTTAATTCGATAATTCCGTTTGATATGTTTCCTAATACAGCAAATGTGGAGACGGTATGCTCCTTATCTTTAGGAACGCTCCACAAATAATCGTTATCTAAAGCTATAGGTTATTATTTCCTATAGTTTTTATTTTTAAATTAAGTTGATTAAAAATCTACGATACTGTATAATTAAATTATACGAGGTAGTATGAAAAGTGAAGAATATAGTTGTAAAAGATAAAATAATTAATATAACAGGAATAAATGACGATGATTACGTATCATTAACGGACTTGGCAAGATTTTTGAATGAAGACGATCCTAGATATCCTATACAAAACTGGATG
>JAILIY010000072.1 GCA_024695025.1 Acholeplasmatales bacterium | reverse complement strand
CAGGAACCCATACAATAACTAAGAAAGATTCTGCAAATCTATTCTATGTCTCTGTAGAATAATTAAATAAAATTTAAGTACTCTTTTCTTTTTCATTTTTTCTCCTCTTTTTTCTTTTTTCTCTTTATCTTTTTCTTTTTGTGGATTTTTTGATTCTTATTATAGCGCTTTTTCAAAAAATACACATTTATAACAATGCTATGATAGCGTTTTATTGGTATTTTTTAATTTTTTTTCATTTTTTTAAAAAATGTGTATTAATATACTTAAAGTATAAAAATCCTCATAAGTGAATTAGCCAAAAAAAGCCATCACCTATAAGGATTTTTTTATTATCTCTTGAAATATTTTGTTTGAAAATATAGGGAGGGTAGGTAGTGCTACTTCTAATAAATTAATACTAGAAGTAGCACGGATGAAAAATATATATCAAGAGTACTTAAATTTTATTTAATTATTCTACAGAGACATAGAATAGATTTGCAGAATCTTTCTTAGTTATTGTATGGGTTCCTGCAGAAATGGTAACAGTAATTACATAATTTGAATCACCAGTATATGTAGTGTCATCAACTATTATGTTATTAGCACCTGTTGTACCCATTACTAAGATTAATGTAGTTTCAGTAGTACTTGTGAAAGTAATGCTTGTTGAAGATTCCATCTTCAAACAAGTTGAATATGTAGTGCCATTGTAAGTTACAGTACCTTTGCTAGTTGACTCATTTCCTGAAACTGTAAAATAAGTATTATATGTTGTGCCAAATACAAGTACTTGAGCTTCAGCAGCCAATTCAGCAAGTGCTGCTATACAAGCTTCTAATTTTGAATAATTAGTTACTGAAGCTTGATCAGTTTCACTTAATGAATCATATGCAGCCTTTGCAGCATTTACATTTTCTCTATCAGATTCAGTAATTGCACTTGCTTCAGGTAATGCATCAATTAATGCTATTACACTATCAACTGTTACTTCTTCTGTTGTTGAACCACTATCACCTGAACCAGATGATTCATCACCTATTCCCTGAACAGAAAGTAGGTTAGATGTATAACTTGTAAGTGCAGACTTTAATCCTGTATTTACAGCATATGATGTATCATCAGCTGAATCATCAAATGTCCATTGGAAATCACCATTATTTACTCTACCTGCATATTTTTCAACTGTAGCCTTTGCTGCTTCTGGAGTTTCTGCAGTGTATGAATACATAATTGATGAATCTGTATCAAAATTAGAATATGTAGTTCCACCAGAATATGTTGTATAAGTTGAAGGAACAACTTCATCTCTTGATGAAGCTAAATATGCATCAAATGATGTAGCATTAGCTGCGTTATTTCCTTGAGTAGCATTTGCATATATTAGATTATCTGAATAATCAGCCATTGAATCTTCCCAAATGATAGTATTATTAAATGCCTTAATCATACCACCTGCTTCTCTAGAGAATGTACTATCTCCAAGTGCATCTGTACCTTGTAATGATGATAACATTGGGTTCTTACAATTTCTGAAATAATTGTTTTCAACAAATGCTGATGAACCTGAAGTAACACCTACTCCATATTTAGAATTTCCATCATAGAAATTATTATAAATATGAACACATGATGAAATTCTTATACGTGGATGACGTGAATCTGAATGGTCAAACCAGTTATGATGATATGTAACATATTCAACGTCATCACCATTAGAATGAAGTGTAGATTTTCCACAATCCCAATAATGATTATATGATAATGTAGCATATTGTGTTTTCTTTATATCTAAGGCACCATCGCCTTTGGCTTGGTCCTCATCGCCTCCTGGGTTACCATAGAATAAATCGTTATCATGTACCCAGCAATGATCGTTTCCTTGTTGAAGTCCTATACTATCTCCTTCATAAGAATCACAGTTCATAAATCCTAGATTACGAATTTCGACATTAGAAGCATTCTTAACACGAAGGCCCCAACCATTTGCAGTTGCATCTTCTCCTATACCTTCTACAGTAATACCTGTTGTTGTGTTTTTATTTGAAATACACCAGTCACCCTTGAATGTATTATTAGAATCAATACCATCTGCATCGCCAACATTTCCAATAATTCTAATATCGACAGGTCTTGTTTCCTTACCCTTAGCTAATCCTTCCATAATTTGTAATATACCAACACATGGACTAGTTTCAGCTCCAGTTATTTCAACTGAAATAGAATTTTGATTAGAATTAGTAATATATATAACTAGAGCATTGCTCTTTAGTGTACCATTCTCGTTGTATGCACCACTAGATGTACCATTTTTCCATGCAAAGCCTGTTCTATCATATGCAACAACAGCTAAGTTTGCAATTTCAGTTGCTGCTGTATCAGCTTCAGTACCATCAAATACTGGAGCAATCTTTAATGTATAAGTACCAGCTGCTAGACCTACTGCATCTACTCTATAGTAAGTGTTGTTTCCGTCTTCTGTCTTATATTTTCTAATTAATTGAGAATCTAATTTAGTATATGTACCATCAGTTTCTTTTACATAAGCATTATATTC
>JAILIY010000051.1 GCA_024695025.1 Acholeplasmatales bacterium | reverse complement strand
TAATGGTATTAGAAAACTCACTTGGTGAGATTTCTATTAATTCATTAAAATCTTTATATGTCATTTTATGATTATCTATTAGATAGATTAGCATTTGAGTTAAATATACTTGTAATTTAGTATTATAACGAATCTGGGATTTCACAATATTTTACTCTCCATATTAAATTTAATTCTTAATAATATTTTAATTCTAATATATTATCAACTATATTTAAGTGTTTCGCTATAAGATGTCTATCTACTTTATTACCATCTTGGTCTTCTATTTCAGGTATCTCATTTTCCATCATATTATCATAATCTGATATATCGATATTTAACGAATCACATAATTCTTCTTTGATTTCATCCATTAATTCCATAGCATAATTAAATGTAATTGCTTCTTTTGTCTTTAAATGTTTTGGATTTGTTCTTTTTAATTCATCAAATACCATATATTTAATAGGTGTTGTTCCTTTAAATGATATTTTATTTAATATATCTTTTAATGCATAGAAATCTTCTTTAGTTGCACCTACTGTAAATGGTAATTCTTCTTCATGTATAAAGAAGGCTATATAGAAGTTTGAATTAATGCCATTCATTTGTGATATTTGTTTACATATGGCTGGCATTAAATCTCTTATATTAAATGAGCCTATTCTAAAATAATATTTTCTTAATATGTTCTTATCATCTTTTACATAGAATAAGATATTATCTATTGAATATACTGCTTTAACTACTTTATGTGGATCAAAATATTTTCTTAAAGTTTTTGAATATTTTGATATTGTATATCTAATATTATCATACTTAGGATCTAATATTGGTAAGAATGTGTAATCTAGATAATGAAATCTTATATCATTATATACATCAATGTATTTATCATATGTAACACCATCTATTTCTATATCACGAAGTGAACCTCGTGAAGTTATTCTAACCTTTTTACCAGCTTTTAGGGTTACTTCATGAGTTTCATTTAATCTCATTATTGGCTTTTCTATATAAGCATTCTCTACTTCTTTAATAGCATCAGTTAGTTTATCATCAGGAATAACTATTAAGCCATCTTCAAATAATTGTTTATATTTATTATATGATTTTAAATTCAATATATTTTCCATTATTAGATACCAAACTTATTTATTATCCTCTTCTTAAAATCTCTTTAATAATATTCTTTACAAAATTAGGACATAGTTTCTTTAGTTTTCCTTTTAATCCCATACTCTTTTTTACTGCATAGAATAAACCTTTTGATTCTAAATTAGATTTAAATTTATCTACTTTAGGTCCTTTAGGTTTAGTTCTAATTATTAATTGATTAGCTTTTACTATTTCTTCAAATGTTACTGGGTATAAAGCTAATAATTCATTTGATTTTAAATAATTATTACCCTTTTCAGTATGAACTAAAATACAAGATGTACCATTGTTGTTATAATATTCTCTTGATTTATCATATCCCCAGAAGTCACCAATCTGGATATCTCCAGTTCTATTGTTACCTTTGAATTTACAGTTATAACATCTTTCTAGACTGATTTTTGAAAAGGCAATACCATATTCTGTTTTATAATACTCTTTAATGAATTCTTTACCATTTTCAAATTTAGCATAAAGATATGTTGGTAACCAACTATCTTTTTTTCTTCTAACTGAAAAATCAACGATTTTACTATTAAACTTCTTTTCTAAATATTCTATGTATTCAGTATGAACTTGTGACAATGTTGGTCCATGACATACCAATTCACAAGTTAATAAATTTTCATATTCCTTTTTTAAGTAAAAATTTAAAGCTCCTACTTTACATGGTAGTCCAATAAATAATACTTTCTCATTAGCATCTAGTAATTCTTTTACTTTAGCAAAAGTATCTCCAACTTGTGCATCTATATATTTAGAACCTTTAAATAGTTCTAATTCCTCTTTCTTGTTTGTTAATAAATATTCAGCGTTTTTAAAATCTTGAGTATATTTAACACCTGCAACATAGCCACCATCTTCAATAAATTTTACTGATATTGCAGTAGCAATTCCGCCAGATGTACATGATAATAATTCATTATTATCTTTTAAATAACCACCATACGCAGCTATGCAATGTTCTTTAAAATCTTCGTACATAAATTCCTCGCTTAATTATAGGCTATAACTATTTATTCTTTAATTCTTCTTTTACCATGTATTTAACAATATCGGAAAACTTATATTTAGGTTCCCATCCTAATATAGTTTTTGCTTTTGAGAAATCTCCTTTTAAGAACTTATTATCACTTGTTCTAAATAATTTTGAGTCTACTTCTACTAATACATTTCCAGTAACATCATTGATTCCCTTTAAATTAATGCCTTCGCCAACCCAAGTTATTCTAATACCAATAACCTTAAATGCTTCTTCAATTAATTCTTTAACTGTATGAGATTCACCGGTAGCTAATACATAGTCTGTAGGATTATCTTGTTGTAGAGATAACCACATAGCTTCAACAAAATCTTTGGAATATCCCCAGTCTCTTGAAGATTCGATATTACCTACATACATTTTATTCATTTTTCTTAAGGATATTTGCGCTACTGATTTTGTGACTTTTCTTATAATGAAATCCTCATCATCTCTTTGTGATGTATGGTTAAACATAATTCCATTTACAGCATAAATACCATAATTTTCTCTGTAATTTTTAACAATAAAATGTGAATATAGCTTTGATGTTGCATATGGATTTAATGGATTAAATGGTGTTTCTTCATTTTGAATTGAGTCTACATTATTACCGCCATATAGCTGAGATGTTGATTCATTAAATAATTTAGTTCTAAGATCTGATTGTTTAATTGCATCTAGCAATCTTAAAGTACCTAGTGAATTTACTTGAGCTGTATATTCAGGTAATTCAAAGGAAACATCAACATGTGATTGTGATGCTAGATTATATATTTCATCAGGTCTTACATTTTCAATTAATCTATTTAAGCTAGATGTATCAGTTAAATCACCTAAATGGAAAAATAAATTCTTATTATAAATATCTTCATTTCCAACTAAATGCTTAATCTTTTCACTTTTTAATTGTGATTTTGATGTAATTAATCCATGAACCTCATAATTCTTATTTAATAAGAATTCTGTAAGGTATGAACCATCCTGTGTTACTATACCTGTTATTAAAGCTATTTTTCTCATTTTGGCTCTACCTTCTTCCTTTGGTTTAGGTTCTATTAAAAGGCCTCTACCTTTACCTTTAATTTTGATTTCTTTTTCGTCTGAACAAATAATAAATGTATCACCTTTTTTTATTTGTGTTCCATTTATTTCTAGTTCACCATCAATACAATATGATAACAAGAATTGTTCATTTATTGTTTCAAAATATCCATCAGTAAAAACTTTAGATATTTTAAAATATTTTGAGTCAAAAGTATCTGATGTTTGGAATGGATATATAGGATTTCTGTTATCGTTATATTTAATAACATTTAATGAATCTTCTATATGTAATTCTCTATCACTACCATAATCATATAGACGATATGTTATATCACTAGATTCTTGAACCTCAAGAACTAAAGATCCTGCCTGTAAGGCATGAACTGTTCCTGGTTCAATTACAACTAAATCACCATTTTGAATATCACGCTTCATTAATTTAGTCATTAAAGTATTATTAACAATAGCCTCTTTTACATCCAACTGTTTATTCGCATCAATACCAGCAATACACGATGTAGCTTCATTTTGATTTAAAAAATACCAACATTCAAATTTACCTAATGAATTATGATGTTCCAAAGCATAATTATCATTTGGATGAACCTGTACAGATAAATCTCTTTTAGCATCTATGATTTTGACTAATAAAGGGAATTCCTTATCATCAATACCTTTAAATAATTCCGGATGCTTCATCCAAACATGGCGTAATGTTTCACCTTTATACTTTCCATTTTTTATAATTGATGATTTTTTATTGTATCCAGATATTACCCAAGCCTCACCTGTACCTTCTGGACAATCATATATCTTATTAAGTTTATCTCCTGCCCAAGGCTTTTTTTCAAAATAAGGCTTTAAAAATAATATCATGTTATCACCTTTAAATTAATTTAATAATTTTCTTAATGTCTTGATTTTTCGATTTATCACATACTAGAATATTATCTTTAGTTACCGCAACTATCATGTTATTAACACCAAGTAGTGAAACTCTTTGATAATCTCCATCTGATACAATAATGTTGTTGTATGAATCAACTGAAATACAGTTAACTCCTCTTACTGTATTTTGATTCTCATCTTTTTCGAATAGTTCTTCAAATGCTGTAAAATTACCTACATCATTCCACCCAAATTCAGAAGGAATAACCATAATATTATCAGCATGTTCCATAACTGCAAAATCAATTGACTTCTTTTCAAAATTCATAAAATTATCTTTTACTATTTCAGCAGTTTTTACACCTTCATTTTTATTGAATAAAGGCTTTATAGATTCAATAGTATCATAGTGATTCTTTGAATATTTATTTAAAGCATTCATTATTACATCATACTTAAAGATAAACATTCCACTATTCCATAGATACTTACCTGATTCAAAATATTCTTTAGCAATTTCATATTTTGGTTTTTCTCTAAAACCTAATGATTTAGTTGCTTTATTTAAAGTTGAATCAGACACTTCAATATAGCCATAACCTGTTTCAGGATAAGTAGGCTTAATACCAAGTGTTACAATAGAACCATTATTAGCTTCTGCTTCGGCAAGCTTAATTACTTTTCTAAATTCATTACCATCAGCAATTAGATGATCTGATGCTAAAACTACAACTGTTGGATTATCATAATATTTAGATATCATTGTTGAGCCATAAGCTATAGCGGCAGCTGTATCTCTAAATGCTGGTTCAATAATAATTCTTGAAACATCAAGTTCAGTTAAATCTTCTTTTAAAGCTGGTACTTGAATCTCATTAGTTGCAATAAAGATTCTATCTTTATCAACTAAAGGTAATATTCTTTCATAAGCTAGTCTTATTAAAGATTTATCTGAAAATATTTTTAATAATTGTTTAGGCTTATTCTTAGTAGAAAGTGGCCAAAATCTTTCTCCACTTCCACCAGCCATAATAAGAAATGTTAACATATAAATCCACTCCATTGCATTATTATTAATCAAAGATATTTCAAACATAGAACTTAAATATAATTCGATTAATACTATATTTATAAAAGATTTTAATAGACAAATAAAAATAATTATAATCTTAATATTTTTGAAATCTTAAGTTTACCATTTGTCACACTATCTATAAATAAAAATGATGTTTTAAATATAGATGATCTATAATAAAAAATCAAAAGTAAAATATTAGGAACAAACAAACTAATAATAAAATTTAAAGTAATTCGTAAATATATATTGAGATTTATATACCTGCATGCAAAATAACAACCAACAGTTATTAATACACATGTAAAAGTATACAAAACCAAAGTAAAGAAATAGTTTTTCATATATTTTTTTTCAAAGATTGTTGAAAATAGACTATGTATAATCCAAGGAATACCTATAAGTACAGTTGCAATAACAGTTGACAATACAACGCCATTTAATTGAAGGAAATTCACAAGTAATAGATTAAGTCCAAGATTTATTAATGAAGTTACTAAAGGTCTAAATCTATCAACATGCCATATACCTGCTGCATCTTTAAAAACATTTAATAATCGGTTCATTTCAAAGAAATAAAAATATACAGATAGATAAATAACAATATCAAATGATAATAGCATATCAGTACCTACCCAGATTTCAATAAACGGTTGATAACAATTTATCAAACAACATGCACATATTGTACATAACCAATTTAATAGAAAAGTAAATTTCTTTAAATCGTTGTAATTTTTTTCATTAGACTCAACAACTAAACTATTTCCAATTCCTGAAATTATTGATGTAAATATTATATCAAAAATTCCGGTTAGAGCTGTGATTACATAAAAATAATTTTGATATATTGCAAGTATTTCAAGGCCTAAAAAAGCTGAAATAACTATAGAATCAGCAGATAATAATATTACTCCACCAATTTTACTTGTTAATAAATCTCTTATTCTTTTATTAATATCCCTTTTTTCTTCATTAGATAATTCTCCTTCAGGAAAATAATTAGGATATTTCTTTTTTGCCCAAATTGCAGTTAACAAATTAATAATTACTTGAGAAATCAAATTAATTATTACAAACGCATAATAGTTCTTAATCAAAATTATAAAAATTATTTGAAATGTATACATGAAAGTATATGAAATAATTGTAATTTTGCTAATTATATCTGTTTTTTGATGAGCTTGAAATAAACTAGTTTTATAAGCGAACAACCAATATGATAATACTGATATGCTCAAATTCATACAATATAAAACATAAATGTTAACATCGTTTGGAATATCACCATGTATTATATACCTTAAAAAAGGCATCAAGGATAATCCAAGAATTAGTACAACTAATCCTATGTACCTATAGTATCTTCTATATAAATTAAGAAGTTTACATATCTTTATACTATCATCATCAACAATAGGTTTATACATCGCATAAACCATAGCTGAACCCACACCTAATTCAACTAAATTTAAAATTTGCAATATAGACGTAAATAAACTATTTAAGCCTAAATAAATAGATCCCATATAATATATAATTACAGTTCTAATTACAAATGGCATAATAATTGAATAAATCTTTAAAATAACACCGAAAAATATATTATTTTTAGCATTTTTACTACGTTCAATTTTCATATATTTTATTCCTTGGCTTTATAGTTATTTATATCATCTAAAAATTTCCTTAAATACTCTTTGGATTCAATAAGTAATTTATTATATTTTGTGTCA
>JAILIY010000025.1 GCA_024695025.1 Acholeplasmatales bacterium | reverse complement strand
GGTGATGCCCTTGATAGATTCTTAAATGAAAATCCAAATCAAGCACGCGCAATTATCGACAAGTGTTTACTTGCTTCTCGTGCAAGAATTGCTGCTCGTAAAGCAAAAGAAGCTACAAGAAGAAAATCACCACTTGATAGTTTAGCTATGGCATCTAAGCTTGCCGATTGTAGAAGTAAAGATCCATCTAAATCAGAAATTTATCTAGTCGAGGGTGATTCAGCTGGTGGTTCTGCAAAAAGTGGACGTAATTCTGAATTCCAAGCTATTTTGCCACTTCGTGGTAAAGTATTAAATGTTCAAAAGGTTAGACTTGATAGAGCATTATCAAATAATGAAATTCTATCTATGATTCAAGCAATTGGAACAGGTATTGGTGAAGAATTTGATTTAGAAAAGGCTCGTTATCACAAGATTGTAATAATGACCGATGCCGATGTCGACGGTGAACACATCTGTATATTATTATTGACATTCTTCTATAGATTTATGCCTAAATTAATAGAAGCAGGTTATATCTATGTTGCAAAACCTCCTCTATATAAGGCTCAAACAGGTAAGAATGTTCATTACGCATATAGCGATGAGGAATTAGATGATGTTAAAAAACAATATCCTGATCGTAAGCTTGATATTCAAAGATACAAAGGTCTTGGTGAAATGGACGCTATCCAATTATGGGAAACAACTATGGATCCAGCCAACAGAACATTAGTTCAAGTTCATTTAGAGGACGCAATTATTGCTGACCAAACATTCGAAATGTTAATGGGTGAAGAAGTAGAACCACGTAAGCAATTCATTCAAGAAAATGCCCATTATGCTAATAATCTAGATATTTAGTGGAGGATTGTATGGCTAAAGAGACAGAAGAAAATTTAGAATTTGAGCGTGCTTTAGAAGAGCATTCTCATGATAAAATTGAACAACTAGATATCAATCAAAAGGTTAAAACATCATTTTTGAACTACGCGATGAGTGTTATTATCGCCCGTGCTTTACCTGATGCACGTGATGGTTTAAAACCAGTTCAAAGACGTATTTTATATGGTATGAATGAATTACATTTAACTCCAGGTGTAGCTCATAAAAAGAGTGCTCGTATCGTCGGTGACGTAATGGGTAAGTATCACCCTCATGGGGACTCATCTATTTATGAAGCAATGGTACGTATGGCTCAAGATTTTAGTTATAGATACCCACTAGTTGATGGACATGGTAACTTCGGTAATGTCGATGGTGATGGTGCTGCGGCAATGCGTTATACCGAAGCTCGTATGAGTAAGATTGCTATGGAAATGCTACGTGATATCGATAAAGATACAGTAGATTTTATAGATAATTATGATGCTACTGAAATAGAACCTGCATTATTACCAGCTAAAATCCCTAACTTATTAGTTAATGGTGCAACTGGTATTGCAGTAGGTATGGCAACTAATATTCCACCACATAATTTAAGTGAAGTTATCGATGGTGTAATTGCTTTAATTCACAATCCTGAACTTTCAAGTGAAGAATTAATGGAATATATTCCTGGTCCAGATTTCCCAACTGGTGGTTTAATCTTAGGAAAAGATGGACTTCGCCAAGCTTATACAACAGGTAATGGATCTATAGTAATAAGAAGTAAGGCTCACATCGATAGACTTGACAATGGTAAAAGTGAAATTATCGTTACTGAAATACCTTATATGATTAATAAAACACGTATTTTAGAGCGTATCGCTGAAGTTGCCAAGGATGGCAAGCTTGACGGTATTACTGATATTCGTGATGAATCATCAATGAAGGGTATTAAAATTGTAATTGAACTTCGTCGTGATGCAAATCCAGAAGTAATGTTAAATAAATTATATAAGCATACACAACTTCAACAAAGCTATGGTATGAATATGATTTGTTTAGTTGACAACAAGCCAATCGCCATTACACTTCGTGGTGCTTTAGATGTATATTTAAAACATCAAATAGATGTAATCACAAGAAGAACTCAATTTGATTTAAATAAATCTTTGGCAAGAATCCACATCTTAGATGGTTTAATTATTGCCCAAGATAATATTGATGAAGTTATTCATTTAATTAGAAATACAAATGACGGTACAGAAAAAGAAAAGCTAATGGCTAAATTCAATTTAGATGATGATCAAGCTCAAGCCATTTTAGATATGCAACTTAAGCGTCTATCTGGTTTAAACCGTGAAAAATTATTAGATGAATATAATGAACTTAAAAAATTAGTTGAAGAATTGAGAAGTATTCTTGAAAGCGAAGATAAGAAAAAAGCTATCATCGAACAAGAATTAACTGATATCAAAAATAGATATAAGGATAAGAGAGTATCTGAAATATCTAATCAAAATATTTCAATTGATGACGAAGAATTAATCCCAAGAGAAGATGTTGTAATTTCTGTTACAAATCTTGGTTATGTTAAGAGAATGAACCAAAGTGAATACCATGCTCAAAACAGAGGTGGTGTTGGTATTACTGGTATGAAGACTCACAAGGATGATGACATTAGATTCTTGATGCCTATTCATACTCACGACTTACTATTATATTTCACTAATAAGGGTAGAGTATATGTAACTAAGGGTTACCAAATCCCTGAAGGTACAAGAATATCTAAAGGTACACCACTTGTACAAGTTATTCCTCTTCAAGAAGATGAACATCTTCAATCTTTATGTACTGTAAAGAATTTAGAAGATGATGATAAATATTTATTCTTCGTAACTCGTAAGGGTACTGTTAAGAGAACTAAATTATCAGAATTTAAAAATATTCGTTCAACAGGTATAATTGCGATAAGCTTAGATGAAAACGATGAATTATTTAGAGTTGAATGTACTGATGGTAATAGAGAAATCGTACTTGCATCTAGTGCTGGTAAGGCAATTCATTTTAACGAACAAGATGTAAGATCAATCGGTAGAAATGGTGCCGGTGTTCGTGGTATTTTACTTTCAGAAGATGATTATGTAGTTGGTTTTGCAGTAATTACTGATGAAAAGCCATATGTATTAGTATTAAGTGCTAAGGGTTATGGTAAAAAGACAGATAAGGATGAATATAGACTTCAAGGTAGAGGTGGTTCTGGTGTTAAAGCTATGAACACAACCGAAAAAACTGGTAATCTAGTTGCCTTAGATGCTGTAAATGATGAAGAAGAC
The DNA here is from genome assembly GCA_024695025.1 of Acholeplasmatales bacterium. GTDB lineage: Bacteria > Bacillota_I > Bacilli_A > Acholeplasmatales > Anaeroplasmataceae > Anaeroplasma. The sequence goes on along the minus strand of JAILIY010000025.1, from coordinate 4,859 downwards.
ATCATTGTTACAACTAAACAAGGTATGGTTATTAGAACTCACGTAAGTGGTATTTCTAAGACAAGCCGTGCCACTCAAGGTGTAAAAATTATTACACTTAAGGATAATCATTCAATAGCTTCTATAACTGTTTTACCTCGTGAGGAGGAAGAAGATGAAGAAGTAGTTGATGTTCAAGGAGAAAATGCAAAAACAAATAATCCGGACACATCAAATGATAATCCAACAAATGAATAATTAATAATAATAAGATGGTTTGAAATATAATCATCTTATTTTATTTTCCAATTTAATATAGTATAATTACAATGTTGAAGGAGTATGCTATGGAACTATTAATGACCAAAAAAATTAATAATACTACATACATGAAAATCATTAATATGATAATTCCATATATTGTCATATTCTGTTTTTGTTTAGTTGCCTGTAGTCTAAATTTTAAAAGTGGTTATCCTAAAGGCGATGATGTAGGTTTTCAAACAGCCCACATCTACGATTGGTATTTAGAATTAAAAGGCGATGGTACTCAACTTATATCATCTAATCTGGCTGGAGGCTTGGGTATCGGTAAAAAATTATTTTATTCACCACTTGCCCACTTTGTGCCAGCCTTTATAATGTATGTATTTAAAGTGTCTTTAATTAGATCAATGAAAATTACATTATTTTTATCTGTATATATTTCTGGCGTATTTATGTATAGATTTTCTCTTAAAATAACTAAGGGAAAAAATCTTTTAAGTATATTAGTAGCTGGTTTATTTATAATATGGCCATATAGATTGTTTGATGCATATTGCCGTTTGGCTTACGCAGAAGCTATATCATTTTTGTTTCTACCACTTTTTTTTATGGGCATATATGATTTATGTCATAAAGAACAGTTAGATACAATTACTTTTTTAGAAATTATATTTGGTGGAGCGTTAGTATTCTTAACCCATAATTTAACTGGTTTTTATACATATTTTTTTGGAATTATTTATATATTGATTAATATTAAGTCTATAATATTAAAAATCATTAAAAATAAGATGTTTATAATATATTCATTAATATCTGTATTTATAATGGTTGGTATGGTTAGTGTTCAAGTCTTTAGTTCACTTTCACTTTTACATAAAGATTTTTATAATATATCAAATGATATATATATGTGGGTAAATGAATCTAAGGTTATATCAGAAGCGACAAGATCTGCTGATTTTTCAGGCTTTTTAAATATAGTATGGCTTAAGAATTTAAATTTAGATGAAACCAAGCCAACTGAATTAGTTTCAAGTTTCTTATTATTTTTCGTATCTATATTATTATTTGTAGGTTTGAATGAATTATTTAAATATATAACTAAAAAATATGATAAATTTACTATATTAAGAATAATAAATAAATTTAGTATTCAATTAATACCTGCCTTTATAATTTTTATTATATTTGTTCAAAATTGTATTGAAAGAATAGAAGTAACATATGCCTCATATCTTGCAGGATTTTTATATGTGATTGTAGATTTATTTGAAGATAATAAAAATCCTAATAAAGAAACTAAATTATCGACAAGCTTTTATTCATATGTAATATTATTAATAATTACATTGTTGATGATATTTACACCATTCTTTTGGGAACATGCACCTAGTATATTTTTGAATATCCAATTCCCTTGGAGACTTTGGGCCTTTGTATCAGTATTTGTCCCAATAGTAGTTGCCTATATATTCTCAAAATATAACAATAAAAAAGGATATGTAATAATTTTAATTTCAATTGGTTTTATAATTTCTACAACTCAGGCAACAATTGAAAAAAGAATTAAGAAGGCCACAGATAAAAACACATGGATCTATACAGTAGATGATTCTGTATTTAAGAGTCGTTCCTCAACTGGTTGGAACGATGAATATTATCCATATATGTATTACAATAGTGATGATACATACGAATCTTTATATAGTAATTCATTATACCAACAAGTCAAAGCTGTTGTCGCAAATTATAATAAGAAGGCCACAGATATCACACCTGCCCTACTTGAAGGCGAAGGTACTGTACTTATCACAGAAGGTACAGTTGTCCCTAATTATAAGCTTGAATGTAATATTTTAAGTGATGAAGCTTTAGTTCAACTACCAATCATCTATTACCCTGGTTATGAAATTATAGGCACTATAGATGGTAAAAAATATAATTTTAAAGTAGTTGAAGTTGATGGTTTAGTCTCATTTTATGCTAAAAAAGGTGAATATGTTGCTAAAACAGAATATGTTGGTACTACATTAAGACATGTAACAGAAGTTTATCAAGTTTTATCAGTTATCGCCTTATTTGGTTTAGAATATTTGGATTTTATAGTAGTATATAAAAAGAATCAAAAGAAAAACTTATTATTAAAATAATAAAATGTGCTTAATTGCACATTTTTTATTTATAAATTCGTTGTTTGTTGGTATAATTTCATATGTATTATAAATGGGATTGGAATGATTTTATGAAAGAAATTGCAGTAAGAGAGCTCGCATATTTTTCAGATTCAAGTGGTGATTTATCAGTTGAATTTTTTTCCAATCGCGATGAAAATTTAGGAAAGATGGCTCATGAATATCATCAAGGCCAGTATTTAGAAAATGATAAGGCAGAAGTATATATTAAATACGAATTAGATATCTTAGGTGAAAAATATTTACTTCATGGTTTTATTGATGGTGTACTTAAAAGACATGGTAAAACAATAATAGAAGAAATTAAATCTACAACAAGTGATTTAGATTTAATTAATGTTGATTTTCATAAAGAACATTTAGCTCAAGCTAAAATATATGCTTATTTATATATGTTAATTAATAATTTAGAATATATAGATGTTAGACTTACATATATTAGTATAGTTGATTATGATACTAAATCATTTGATATGAATTTAAAAAAAGATGAGCTTGAAGATTACGTATTTAAATTAATAGACGATTATGTATCATTTTTGAATTTAGTTGATGAATCTAAAAAGAATCGAAAGAAAACTATAGAAGAAATAGAATTCCCATTTAGTTCTAAAAGAATAGGTCAATTAGAACTTATGAAGGCTGTATATCAGGCATTAAGTGAAAATGATATATTATATACAATTGCCCCAACAGGTATAGGTAAGACTATGGCCACTATTTTCCCTGCCTTAAAGACATTAAAGGACAATGATAAATTATTTTATGTCACTGCCAAAGAATTAGGCAAAGAAGCTCCTCTTAAGGCTATAAGAATACTTATGGATAATGGCCTTAAAATGAAATGTATATCTATTACAGCTAAAAGAAAGATTTGTAACAACAAAATGGCTAATTGTAATCCTGATGAATGTCCTTTTGCCAAAGGATATTTTGATAGGCTTAAGGATGCCACATTAGATATTTTTTCAAATTATGATATTTATGATAGCAATACTATTTTAAAGGTGACAAATAAACATAAGATATGTGCCTTTGAATTTAGTTTATATTTATCTTATTTTTGTGATTTAGTTATCGCAGATTACAATTATGTCTTTGACCCACACGCTCATTTAATAAGATATTTTGATGATGATACATACAAACCAAAAGTTTTAGTAGATGAGGCTCACAATTTAATAAGTAGAAGTAAAGAGATGTATTCATCTGTAATATCATCTGATGATTTAAGAGTTTTAAGAAGTAAAATGAATGGTATTACACCATCAATAAGAAAAGAATGTAATTTTGCAATAGAAAAAGTAGAAACATATCGTGAAAATCTAAAAGATAATGCGATATATGTAACAGATGTATTAGATTTAAATATAGATAGAGCCTTAAGAAATTTAATTGTAAAAGTAGATGAATGCTTATCCGAAAATAAAAATGATAAAATAAAAGATAAAGATGTTATTTTAGAAGTTTATTATAAGATGTTAGATTTCGTAAGAATTGGTGAATTCTTTGGTAAAACTCATAGATTTATCGCCAGACTTGATAATGATAATATATATATAGAATATTTTTGTATGGATGCCTCTAAATTAATATTAGATACAATTAATACATCTATACATGGTATTGTATTTTTTAGTGCCACACTATATCCAATTAAATATCACATGGATTTAATTACCCATGGTGAAGGTAAATATTTAGAATTAGAATCACCATTTGATCCAAATAATTTAGATATTATTATCAACAATAAAATATCAACTAAATATAAAAATAGAGAATATACAATTGATGATATAATAGAATATATAGAAGCCTTAGTTGAATCAAAAGAAGGCAATTATATTGTATTTTTCCCGTCTTACCAATATTTAAATATGGTAAAAGAAAAAATAATTGACCCTGATTATGAATTAATAATTCAAGAAAACAAAATGAGCGATAATGATAAAAATATCATTATGGAAAAATTTAAAAATACAACTAATAAAAAGGTTGGCTTATTCGTGTCAGGTGGATCGTTTAGTGAAGGTATAGATTTAATAGGTGATGCCTTATCAGGTGTTATTATTGTATCTGTATCACTTCCGATGATATGTGATGAAAATGATATATTAAAAGATTATTTTGAAGAAGAATATCAAAAGGGCTTTGATTACGCATATACATATCCTGGCTTTACTAAAGTAATTCAGGCAGTTGGTAGAGTAATAAGAGATGTAAATGATAAAGGTATAGCTATATTAATAGATGAAAGATTTACATATTCTTTATATAAAAGATTATATCCACCTCATTGGAAAAATATTAAAATAATAAATAATACATATGATATTAAAAAAGAAATAAAAGATTTTTATAGAAAGAATATGTAAATCTTTCATCTATTAATATAGCTATACCTTTATCATTTAC
>JAILIY010000147.1 GCA_024695025.1 Acholeplasmatales bacterium | reverse complement strand
TATCTAACAAAATATTCTTATGCATTATTAATAATTGGATTAGTTACATTTGTCTTAGATATTATTAGTTTCATTATAAAATATATAATAATCAGAAGATTATATTAAAAAAATGGTCATTATTGTTTATCCAATAAATGACCATTTTTTATTTTAATTCTTCTATTATAACATTTCCCATAATTATATCGATGAACATTATAGAGAAATCTTCTTCATATCCATTCACATCTGATGTAACAGAAATGAATTTAGGATAAATACCAGTTATATTAGCTTTAGCTAATTTAACATTCTTTCTTTTTTTGTTTAATGACACATGAATAATAGAATTTGTGTTTTTTAACAACGTTATTTTTTCTTTAATTTCTTCTAATTTATCTACACTAATTTTGTTGTCTGCCATAATTACACCTTCGTATATATTATAGCATTTTTATTATTTCTTCGTAAGAATTATTTTTTCTTGATTGAGTAACCAAACTTACCTAAATAGGATCCTAATTCAAAATATTGTCCATGTGAATAAGTGATTAATCCTGCCTTTTCTAGATTAAATCTATTGTTCTCATCCATCAAATCTTTATCTACTGTAACACCTAAAATATCGGCGATGAACATATGGTGAGAACCTAATTCTATCACTTCTTTTACTCTGCATTCTAAGGATACAGGTGATTCTTTAATTGTAGGACATTTAACATATTTTGATTCCAGTTTAGTCAATTTTAATTGCTTAAATTTATCGATATCTTTTCCACTTTTTACGCCAGCATAATCTGTTTCATAAACAAGGTCCTTCGTAGTTAAATTAACTACGAATTCTTTTGTTTCTTTAATTATTTTATAACTATATCTTTCCGGTCTTATAGATACGTATAACATAGGTGGATTAGTACATATATTGCCACACCACGCAACAGTTATAATATTAGAATTATCCATATCGCCACAAGATACCATCACTGCAGGAAGTGGATTAAGCATATTTCCAGCTTTCCAATATTCTTTCATGATTAATCCTTATTGATATTGACATCCAATTGATTGAATGGAATAGTGATATGATTTTCATCAAATGCATTCTTAAATTCATCTAATAAATACCAATTAGCATTCCAATAATCTTCACTTTTTACCCAAACTCTAACTCTTATTTCTACTGCTGAATCCAAAAAATTACTAACTTCAACAAATGGCTCTGGATTTTGTAAAACTAAATTGTAATTATTACAAATATTTTTTAATATTTCCTTAGCGCGCTTTAAATTAGTGTCATATGCAACAGTCATATTAATTTCAAGTCTTCTAACTGGCTTTTCATTAACATTTACAATTACATTGTTTGCAAGTTGAGCATTTGGAATTCTTACTACCTTATTGTCAGGAGCAATTATAGTTGTATAGAATAATTTAATATCATCTACTGTTCCCATATAACTATTTGATTCAATAAAATCACCTAATTTAAATGGTCTCATAACAACTATGATAACACCAGCTGCAAAATTTGATAATGTACCTTGGACTGCAAGTGAAATACCTACACCAGTACTACCTACAACAGCAGTTAAGGATGCAGTTTCAAAGCCTAAATATCCGATTATACCAATTATAACTAATATTTTTAAACAAACTCTTATAAATCCAACTAATACCTTTGATAAAGTTGCATCTGCCTTTTTTCTTTCTAATCTCTTTGTAATGCGTTTAGAAAAAACATTTATGATTTTAAATAAAATCACCATTACAATGATTGATATTAAAATTTTTATACCTGTTGTTGTACACCACTCAGCGATTACATGAAGCACATCATTCCAATCTACTTTAGCATCTTTTATATTAGATGCAGTTGATGTGTCAGTTTCTTCCGCATTAAGGATGGTTGTTATATCAAGCATATATTACCTCCACTATAATTAATCTACTACTTCGTAACCTACTTCTTTAATGTTATTCTTTACTTCATCAAGATTAACATTGTCTTCATATTTAATTACTACTGTACCCTTTTTAAAAGATGCTTTACAATCCTTTACACCTTCCATTTGGTTGATTTTATCTTCAACTTTCTTTTCACATTTAGGGCAGCCCATTCCATTTACATTTAAAACACATTTGTTCATAACTTAACCTCTTTTGGCTTTATAGCCTTCTTCTTCAATATTTTTTATTATTTGATCAATGTCGCAATCACCATCAAATTCGATTGTAACATTTTTCTTTTTTAAATTTGCGTGTGCACTTACAACACCTGATACTTTATATGATGCTTCTTCAACATGTTTAACACATTTTTCACACATCATACCTTTAACTTTAATAATAATTTCTTTTAAAGAATCATTATTTATTTCTTTTAATTTTGTTTCATCATTTTTATTAACTGATTTTATTTTAAACAAATTAATTGTAAGGGCAGTTAATACAACTGATACACTTGAAATACTCATCGCTATAGCACCAATCATTGGGTTAATACTAAAATCAAATGGGTAATAAAAAACACCAGTTGCTATTATAACACAAATTAGATTATAAAAAAACGCCCAAAATAAACATAATTTAATTGTATTTAACGTTCTTTTTGATAGTCTAATGACATTTACTATGTCATATAAATCATTATGGATTAAAACTATATCAGATGAATCGACTGCAACATCACTACCACTCGATACACTGATACCTATATCAGCATTAACTAAGGCAATGGCATCATTTACACCATCTCCTACCATCGCAACTAGTCCCTTAGTTTCTTTTTTAATATCATTTATGATATTTCCCTTATCCACCGGTAAAACCTCGCTTATGACTTTATTTATATGGCATTCACGTGCGATTTGTTCGCTACATAATTTATTATCACCAGTCAACATGACTGTACTTATATTAAGTTTATTCAATTCATCCATTAAAATTATAGAATTATCTTTTATTTGATCTTTAAGTGACAATAAGCCTATAAGTTCATTATTTTTTAAAATAATTAATACAGTTTTACCCATACTAGATAATTCATCGACTTTTTTATTTAAATTGTCATCATTTAAGCCTAAATCATCATAATATTTTAAATTGCCTATATAATAAGTATCTTTATCAATATCACAGACTAAACCGCGTCCACTAATATTTAGTGGATTTTCAATTTTTAATTCCGTTGCTTTAGCTTCTGTATATGAAATTAAAGCTTTAGCCAAAGGGTGATTTGATGATTTTTCTATAGAATAAACTATAGAATATAAATCTATATTATCTTTATAAGAAACAAAATCTAATACCTCTGGTACTCCTTTTGTAATAGTACCAGTCTTATCGAAAACTATTGTCTTTATATGACTAGAATTTTCTAATATTTCTGCATTTTTTATTAATAATCCTGCCTTAGCACCTTTACCTGTTGAAACCATTATCGCAACTGGTGTTGCAAGACCTAGTGCACAAGGACACGCAATTACAATTACAGTTACAGAAAATCTAAATGATAATTCAAAATCATGAGATACAATTATATTTACAATAAAAGTAATTAAGGCAATTAATAAAATAGTAGGCACGAAAAATAAACTAATTTTGTCGGCAAGCTTAGATATTGGTGCCTTTGAATTAGACGCTTCATTAACTAAATTAATGATGGTCTTAAAATTAGTATCCTTAAATGCTTTTTCTACTTTTATTTTTATATAGCCATTATCTACTACTGTAGATGCGTAAACCTTAGAATCTAACTCTTTAAATTTAGGAATAGATTCACCTGTGATATTAGCTTCATTAATAGATGCACTTCCTTCTATTACTGTTCCATCTACTGGTATGATATCACCGGTTTTTGCAACAACTATATCTGTTGTTTTAATACTGTCTATATCAACTATTGTCTCTTTGCCATCGACAAGTATTCTACCAACTTTTGGTGATAAATTAACTAAATCTTCAATTGCTTTAGTGGTTCTTCTTTTTGATATTTTTTCAAAATATTTACCAAGTGATACTAAAACTAAAATCATTCCACATGATTCAAAATATAAATTTTTATGCCAATTTATATATTTTTGAATGTCATTTTCAACACCATAAGATATTACAAATAATGCAATAATACCATATATCAAAGAAAATGATGCACCAATAGCGATTAAAGAATCCATATTAGGACTTGCCTTAAATAATCTTTTAAAGCCATTTATAAAATATCTTTTAAAAATAATTAATATTGGTAAAACCAATATGAATTGAATAAGTGAAAATCCAACAACATTTTTATCCATATCTAAGAATTTAAATATAGGAAGGCCTAACATCATATGTCCCATTGAAACATACATTATAGATAATAAGAAAATAAATCCTAATATTAAATCCCTTAAATCATGACTTTTTGATTGAGTTTGATTTTCTGTCTTTTTTCCAATATAAGCTGTGTACCCAGCTTTTTTTACAGCTTCTTCAATCATTTCTTTTGATGTTACATTTTCATCGTATACAACATCCATATTGTTGTTAAGTAAATTAACATTACATTCTTTTACGCCTTCAACTTTCATACAGGCGTTTTTGACATGTGCCTGACAAGCTGCACAAGTCATGCCATCTACATTAAATCTTTCTTTCATTACTGGAACCTCTTAACTAAATTGACAATGTCATCTATTATTTCGTAATCCCCGTTATTGATATGTTCTACAAGACATGTATGCATATGATTTTCTAAAACTATATTAGCTAACCCCTTAACTGATTTATCTACAGCTGATAACTGAATTAATATATCGTCACAATACCTATCCTCATCTAGCATTTTAGATATACCATTCATTTGTCCTATGATTCTATTTATTCTATTTTTTAGTGCCTTCTTTTCATCTTCTGTTCTTTCTTTTTTACAGCACTCACAGCTCATAAAATCACCACCTTACGTAATTAATTATATACCCCTATAGGGTATATGTCAAACTTAAATAAAAAGAGTGCTAAAAGTTCGTTTAACACTCTTTATAACTTATTTATTATAATATAATAATTGAGATATATAAATCGATGTATAAGTAATTAATGCAAGTTCTGTTTCTTGCCACAATCTATAATGAGAATTATAGAATATAATATCTCCTAATATCTTTTCTCTATTATTTAATCTAAAAATTACACATGACTTTATTTCATTTTCTTGTAAATAGCGGAATAAAGTCTTAGTCTTGTCTGTCTTACCTCTTTCATTGACAACTATAATATCTTCATCTGATTCATATATATCTTCTGGTACTTTAGTAAGTTTATCAGAAAATATATCAGAATATATTATTTGTTTATTATCTTTACTAAATAATGCTATACCATCAATATTTAGCATATTTGATATTTTAATAAAACTTTCATATATTTCAGAATATAATTCTTGTTTACCTTTAAATATCTTATTTATTTGAAGCATCTTAACAGATACTTGTTCATCTGTTTGAATTGTTAAATTTGCATGCTTAACTTTATCGAAGATAACAAAACAATTTCTACCTTTATTCTTAGCTCTATATAATGTTCTATCAGCTTTTAAGAACAATCCATCATATGTAGTGTCATCTACTGGATATGCTGATTGACCACATGAACATGTAATGAAGAAAGTGCTTTGCCCTAAAGTAATAGGTTTTCTTATATTTACGAATAGACTTTTTAAACAATTCCATCTATCTTGATATTCAATACTTGATGTAGAAACGATAATAAATTCATCTCCACCATATCTACCAACTATAGTATTTTCATCTAAAACACTATTCATTATCGAAGTTACACTAATTAATATTTCATCGCCAATCATATGACCATAATTGTCATTAAATTGTTTGAAATTATCAATATCGATAACGGCCAATGAAAATGGTGTCTTTTGTTTAATCAAATAAGAAATATATGATAATAAACATCTTCTAGATACGGTCTTTGTTAGTGCATCAAATAAAACATCATCACTGATATTAAGATTCTTGAAATACTCATTATTTCTAATTTTATCTACAAAACTCATCATATCACCACATTTTTCAAAAGAATACTACTATTTTTATTATACACAATAATATTATTTATTTTCAACAAAAAATGTCGAATTATGATTTATAATTTTATAATTTTTGTTTTTATTATCATTAATGATAATATTTTTTACATTATGTAAATATAATTCAGCTAAATCGTCATCAAATGTAACATTATTTATATTTGGCCTTAAATCATAAATGTTTTTTCTGTAAGTAGTTATATTATTTAATTTTAAGTCTAATGTATTAAATGTAATATCTTTGATATTATTATCACCATACATAAAAATACCATGTTCTGAATTAATATTTATATTATTAAATTCAATATCATATATTAAACCATCTTTTGAATCTTTTGTTCTTTTAACATTAGTGATGGCAATTGCCTCACCCTTTCCCCAAAAGGCATTAGGATCAACTAGATGTGTTTGTATATCAATATTATTAAATTTAACATTGTGAATAACTCCACCATCTCTCATCATCAATGAGATTCCTCTATTAGTATCTAATATTTTTACATCAGATATATTTATATTATTGAATTCAGCATATGTTTCAGTACCAATTTTAATGGCGGCACTTGTTGATTTTAATGTGCAGTTTCTAACTTCTATATTTTCACAATTTCCATATTTAATATTTTCTTTAGTTCCTTTAAATACGATACAATCATCGGCAGATTCAATATAACAATCCTTTATTAAAATATTTTTAGAATGGTCTGGGTCTATACCATCAGCATTTAACATTTTTCTATTGTTTAATATTTTAATTGAATCAATTACGATATCACTAGAACCAACTAGATGAACTGTCCAAAAAGCACTGTGAGTTAATGTTATATTCTTTATATTAATGTCTTTAGAATTCTCAATATATATTAAAGGCATACGAGGATAAAATTTTCCTTCGATATAATTTTGTTCTACTTGACCATAAAATATTTTTTCATTGCCATCAATAATACCAGCACCACTAAATTTAATATTATTTAGACCAAAACCATAAATGAAATATAAATATGGCTTACCATCGTAGTCACAGTTGATAAATGTATTAACTTCAAGTCCTTCTTTTATCTTAATATTATTGACATTGAATGATTCAATATCATCTAATGCCTTAAGGCATGAATTCTTTTCAAAATACAGTTCAATATTATCTTTTAAATAAATAGTTCCTGATCTATATAATTTGTTTTCTTTAAATATGACTCTACCGTTATTTAAGCTTGCATCACTTATAGCTTGATTAATTGCCTTAGTATAATCATTATCATTGATTAATTGTTTGTAATCATCAACATAAAAATCCATATCTATCACCATCCAATTAAAAATAAAACTAGGATAAATCCTAGTCTAATACTCTTGCGTAGAATTTAGATTTTAGTAATTCTTCATCACTAACTTTTTGTCTAAATTCACCAACATTTTTAGAATTAACAATATAATATGTAAAATCATTTTGCATATTCTTATTAACTATTAATTCATTTTTATTTTCATAACCGATATATGATCTCTTCTCTAAAATAGAAACTAAATCTGATACGATTGCAGTGGCAGTTGGAATAGAACCAGCGCCCTTACCATAAAACATTAAATCACTGTTTGTTGAACCTGTGAATAATACAGCATTAAATTCATTTTTAACAGCTGCAAATGGGTGATTCTTCTTTACCATTGTAGGTTCTACTCTAATAGAAACATTGTTTCCTGTCTTTTTACTTGAGGCAACAAATTTCAAAGCATAACCATGATTTTTAATATCATCTAAAATAAATTTATTTACACCAGTAATACCATAATGATAAATATCATCATTTTTGATATTGCCCTTAAATGCAAGTGAAGATAAAATATTAATCTTTCTTACGATATCTAAACCTTCTAAATCTGCAGTTGGGTTAGCTTCAGCAAAACCATTTTGTTTAGCTAAATCTAAAGCCTCAGCAAATGTAAGGCCATCTTCATCCATCTTTGTTAAGATATAATTTGTAGTACCATTTAAAATACCATAAATATCATTTACATCATTTACTTTAATGTTGTCGATTAAAGGTCTAATAACAGGAATACCGCCTCCTGCTGATGCTTCAAAACAGAATGAACAATTATTAGCGTGAGCTATATTAATAAATTCTTCTAAATGTTGACTTACAACTTCCTTATTAGCTGTAATAACACTCTTACCTTTTTTTAAGCATTTAGTAATAACTTCATATGGTACATCATGACCACCTAATACTTCAACGACAGTTTTAATTTCATCATCGTTTACAATATCATCTATATTAGTAACAAGTTTATCACCTAGTACTTCTTTTTTAATTGGTAAATCAAATACCTTAGTTATTTCACAATTATATGATTTATCAAGTTGTTCAACTAAAGTATAGACACCTCTACCAATAGTACCGTAGCCAAATAAACCTAGTTTCATAAATAATCAACCTCCATGTATCTCATTTATCTAAAATAAAATACTCTTTAAGTATAGCAAAATATAATTTATATTTCAATTATTTTATTTTTATAATTATATATAATAATATAATTACAGATTAAACAAATAATATTTACTCATAATCTATCATGCCATTTTTATAATCTAGCACAAGATTTTCAAATTCTTTTTCATAACCCTTATTATAAAAAACTTTAACACCATCGACGATAAAACCATCTTTGTTATTTTCAAATCCTATATGTAGTGACAATCCTGGACTACAACAATTAAATGAAACATTTATGACTACTGTATCGACATCGTATTTTTTTAGTTCTTCTTCAAAATATCTTTTGCACGCCTCTGTAATTCTCATTTTATCGCCTCCTGAGTATTATAATTATAATATTTTTTTATGGAAGTTGAAAGAATCAAAAAATAAAATAAACGATTTTCATATTTTCATCTATTTTTCTTATTTACAATGAAAGCGTTTTATGTTACTATTTTTCTCGTATAGCGCGGAAGTAAAAATTAGCAGTAAAGTATTAAAGTATTCAAAAAGAGAAAAAGATAAATGAGGAGGAAAAGATGAAAAAAATAATACTTGCATTACTTTCAGTTTTTTTGTTTGTAGGAATTTTTATTAGTTTCGGTGCAAAAACAGATGCAGCAACATCTACTTCTTGGAACTTTAAAAATTCTAATTTCAATAGTTTAGGTACAATATCTTCTACTAAGACTGTTGATAACCTAACTTTAAATGCAACTTCTAGTAAGACAATGAGTGTTCGCGCAAATAACGTAACTGTTGACAGTACAAGCTATACATACTGTCTAGCATTAGGTGGCGGTGGTAACACATCATACAGAAGTGTAAAAGTACCTGTTGAAGGTAAATCTACAATTAAGGCAATTGTTGATGCTGGCGCATCTAGAACTCTTGTTGTAGCTAATTCAAGTGGCTCAACATTAGCTTCATTAAATGCTTCTACAACTGCATCACAAGTAAGTTATAATTATACAGGATCAAGCGGATATATTTATTTATATTCTTCAAATAGTAATATTAACATTTACAAGATCCAAGTAGACTTTACTGGTACATCAAGTTCTTCAAGTAGTTCTTCAAGTAGTTCTTCAAGTTCTAGTTCTAGTTCTTCTAGTTCAAGCTCAACTTCAAGCACAACTTCAAGTTCAACTTCTTGGAATTTCAAAAATTCAAATTTCAAATCATTAGGTACTATATCACAATCAACTTCGATTGATGGTTTAGAACTTTATGCAACTAGTTCAAAATATATGCAAGTGAAAGCTTCTTCTGTAACTGTTAGTGGTACAGATTATACACATTGCCTTTCACTTAGAGGCGCTGGTAATGCTTCTTATAGAAGCGTAAAGGTTCCAACAAATGGTGCATGTACTCTTAAGGTAATTGCTAATGCTGAATCTTCAAGAACTTTAGCAGTTTGCGATTCAAGTGGTAATAGATTATCATCACTTTATCCAACTACTACAGCACAACAATTAACTTATACTTATACAGGTTCTGATAAAGCATTATATTTATGGTCTACTAGTAGCAATATTAATTTATTTAAGATTCAAGTAGATAGCGTTAATGGTTCTTCAAGTTCTTCTGGTTCTAGCTCATCAGGTTCTAGTTCATCAGGTTCTAGTTCATCTGGTTCTAGTTCATCTGGTTCTAGTTCATCAGGCTCTAGTTCAAGTTCTTCTAGTTCTTCATCAACATCTTATTCATCAATAGTATCTCAAATTGCTGCTGCTGAAAAGAATGGTGGAGGTACAGTATATGTTAAGGGCTCAACTATTTCTTGTACAGGACAAATCGCATTATCTAAATCAAATGCTAATGTTACATTAGAAGGTGTAAAAAATTCTGATGGTACATATCCAGTATTAGAATTCTATCCATTCTTAGAATCATACATTGGTAAGGCTTCTTCTGATAGCGCAGTTGGTATTAGAATTTCTGGTAGTAAATATACTGTTAAGAATTTAATTATTCAACATGCTCCAGATAATGGTATCCAAATTAAAGGCTCAAATGCCAACAATAATAAAGTATCTAACGTAGTTGTTAGATATAACAATGACGCTGGTTTACAAATCACTAATGGTGCAGCTAACAATACAATTGAATGTGTATCTTCATATAGAAACTGTGATGTTTACACACTTGGTGGTAACGCAGATGGTTTCGCACCTAAATTAGGCGCTGGTAAAGGCAACATATTTAATTATTGTTATGCATGGGATAATTCAGATGACGGTTGGGATTCATATGATAAGAGTGGTGAATTAACACCTGATATCACTTATACAAATTGTGCATGTTGGCACAATGGTGATTCAACTACATTCACAGGCGAATGGGATTTCAAACAAGGTAATTCATTAGATACTAATATGTTATTAGTTAAATTAATTTGTAAAGCTGATTCTAATTTCGCTAACAACTATAAAAATGGTAAATTATCATTACCTACATCATCATTTATAAAGACATCAGCTGGTACAGTTTCAATTTCTGGTTTCAAATCTAAATATGATGGTAATCCAAACGGATTCAAATTCGGTTCTGCTTATTCTTCTTCAAGCTGTGTAAGAACAGTTAAGAATTGTGTATGCTGGGATCATTCATCTAAAGGTTTTGATAACAATAACTCAAGTGTAACTGCATACTTCACAAACTGTATGTCATTTGACAATGGTTATAATTATTACGTTGCACCATTTAACTTCAAGACATTCTCAAATGTTTATGGTTTTAATGGTAAATCAAGTGATAAATTACCTTCAGGAAAGAAAGTTACAACTCCATCAAATGCATCTTCAATTAGATCAACATGTAAATCTACAGCTAACAA
>JAILIY010000127.1 GCA_024695025.1 Acholeplasmatales bacterium | reverse complement strand
GCACTTGTTGCTACTACACTTGATGTTGCAGATGCTGCACTTGTTGAGGCTGCAGTTGTTGTCGCTGTGCTACCTGTTGTTGAGGCTGCAGTTGTGCTTCCTGTTGATACACCAACTGATTCTTCTACACCTGTTGGTTCTGTTGCGTGTGTACCATCTGAATTAAGATTTCTATATTTGTTTCTTAAATCATCAAGTTCGTTTTTATCCTTAATTTTAACTTGTCTTACAGATTTTGCTTGACTAGCTTCGTTTTCTTCTTTAATAGTTAAAGCCTCAAGAGGTGCTTTAGCAACTTCCTTAGAAGGATAATATTCTACCGCTTTTAAGGGCTTAAATTCGTTTATCGGATTATTATATTCATTTTTGTTATCCTTGTTGAACTCGTTCATAGAATATCTCCTTTCAAAAAATTTTCATACTATTATATCATTTTTTGATATTTTATTCAATTACTTTAGTATAAAATAAATCAAAATCTACATAAATCTTTTCAATATTATTTCTTAATGCTAAAGCTCTTTCTTCATTTTTATAAATTGTCTTTAGTTGTTCTACAGTAAACAACCTAAAAAGATTTTTTCTTTTTTTTATTAATTCGTCTAATTTAGCTTTATAATTATTTCTTTTTTCATTTAACTCTATAAAATCAAATAAGTTACAATTCAATAAAATATATCTACCAATTACTGATGTTACATAAAAAGTAAATCTCATTTGGCTCTTATGTCTACATAAAAATTCATAAATATATTCTGGTGTTATAAAATATTCATCAAATATATCAACTAAATATGGATATTTTCTTGGCTTTCTTGTAATACTTATAGGATTTACTGTCCAAAAGATTGTATTGTAATTTAAATAACATATATCTTTTGGATTCATAGTACCTATCACACAATTTGTAAAATATGAATCCTCTAATTCTCTTATCACATCATGAAATCTAATATTATTATCTTCTAAATGCTTACGCAAATATACTTTGCCATGCATCCAAGGCATAGTGTCTAATCCTTTTCTTACAACATTTACTAATTTATCATCCCTAAGTGTCTTAGTAACTATATTAGAAACAATATATAATGGATGTCTTTTTTCACACACATCAAATATAGTTTTTAATACATAATCATTTTCTAAATAATCATCACTATCGACAAACATAATGTAATCACCTAATGTATTATCGATACCTTTTTGTCTTGCAAGACCTGGACCAGTATTCTTATCATTTATCAAGAATTTTGTATGTAATAATGAATATTTACTTATAAATTCATCAGTTAACAAAACATCTGATTTATCATTTACGATAGTTACATATATTAAATTAAAATCAACATCCTTTTGACTTGCAATAGAATCTAAAAGAATTTTTACTTCCTCTTCTTTTTCTTTATATTGCGGAATAATAATATCTAAAATCATTTTTTCACCGTTTGAATATAACAATTTACCAAATTCTCTTTTATTATATTATAAATATAATTAAAAATCATCATCCAAACGAATGATTTTTAATTAATAAAAAAATAAAAGAATCTAGCGGCCACTAGATTCTTTTAAACTATATATAATATAGGAGAAAGGAAATGAGAAAATATTGTTAGATATTATCTCTTTGAGTATCTTTATTATACCTAAAAAACGTTGATATGTCAATGATTTTAGGCTTTTTTAATATTATTGATTTAATTTGTTAATAATATTTGGTAATTCTTGATCAACCTTATCATTATCAAGCTGACAAGTACCAGCATTAGCATGTCCTCCACCACCATATGAAAGACATAAATCACCAATATTAAAATCAGAACTTCTATTCACTATACTTTTGCCAATCATAACTGCTGTATTTTGTTTTTTGAAGCCCCACGCAATGTGAACTGATATTTCAGCATTAGGATACATCGCATATACCATAAATCTATTACCAGCATAAATTATATCTTCACTTCTTAAATCAATAACGGCAACCTTGCCATATAATTTAACTATTCTTTTTAATTGTTGTTTAAATAGATCTGCTTGTTTAAAATATAAATCTGTTCTTTCTTTAACATCAGGTAGTTCCATTATTTCATCGATGTTGTGAATTAAGCATTGATCTATTAATTCCATCATTAAATCATAATTAGATATTCTAAAATCATGGAATCTTCCTAAGCCTGTACGAGGGTCCATTACATAATTTAATAATACCCACTTTGTAGGATTTAATATTTCATCAATTGTAAAATCAGCTGAATCACCTTTGTCTACAGCTTCCATAATTTCTTCTGAAATTCTCTTGAATTTGTTTTTTCCGCCATAATAATTATAAACTACTCTAGCAGCACTTTTAGCATATGGATCAATTATTAAATTGTCCTTTTTACCTACTCTTGATATTTCACTTTCGTGATGGTCAAAAGCCAATCCTACTCTAGGATCATATGGTAAATTAGTAGTAATATCATTAGATGTTATTTCTACTTTACCATCTTGAACATCCTTTGGATGTACAAATTTAACATCATCAATCATATTTAATTCTTTTAAAATCATGGCGCAAACAAGACCATCAAAATCACTTCTCGTAACTAATCTTTTCATATGTTTCTCCTTATTTATTAAATTGTATTTAATAGTATTCTTAGTATTTATAATTCTATCACTAATATAATATGTTTTCAAGCAATCAAGGCAAAAGAAAACCAGATTAATTATTAATCTGGTTATAAATAATCATATTAATTGAGTAAATTATTCGTTTCATGCTCATCAACATTCCCAAATTCAAATTCGCCCATAAATTTTACTAAATACCCATTAACAGTAACAGTTTCTTTAGAATAATCAATACTGAATAATGAATCTGTCATATCTAAAACTGGACTGTCACTTTTATAATGTTCATCTATTAGTTTCATAGTTTTAATTACTTTTTTATCAGGCATACTACCAAGGACTGAGAAAAATGATTTCATTTTCTCTTTAAATGTATCAATTTGCATCAGGATACTTATTCAAAATATTAGTAACCTGTCTGGTAATCTTCTGATGTGAAGTTGAAACTCTGCAATATCCATAAATCATAATAAAAACACGACCTTTCCAGTATTGAAAGAACCTTTAGTTACTTTCTATGCTTATATTATGTCGTGTTTTAATTCATTTGTAAGCGCCTTTTGGTACAAATTTTAAAAAGATACTTTTGGTACTAATTTATAATGTTATCCAACAAGCAGGACGAACACCATAACAAGTGTATGCCACATTTTGATTAGTTTCAGAGCCAACCTGACTTATTACAGATGATTCAATAGAACTATCGCTATAAGGTGAGCGTAGCAACCAATAAGCATTTCCAGCATATTTACCATTTGTTAACACATAAGCACCTTGACATTTAGCATAATCTGTAGCTTTAGCTTGTCTTGCATCATTAGAATTGAAATAATTCCATGCTTCACCATATGACAATAAGAACATCTTATCCTCTGTAGTATTACATGTATAAGGGTTAGTAGAATTTGATGTTGTTGAAGCAGCATTTTCTACTGTTGTTTTATCTATTAAAGCCTCTTGTAAACCATTAAATGTTGTAATATAGAATGTTTCGTTTATCCATTTTCTTATACTAGATAATTCATAATTATTAGCATAACCTGTTCCACCATTATGAGTATATTTTCCTGTATTATTGCTTGGATTGTATTCTTGACTATCTAATATTAGATTTGCAATTATTAATGCTTTACCATCTTTTTCTTCTAATATAATCCATTCAACTGGGTCATAGCTAAACCAATAAATTGTTTTTGTTGAATATCCATTATCATATTGGTATGTATAAGTAGAAGATAATGAATACATATATGATCTATACTGAGTAAAATATACACCTCTAAAGTCGTATATACCATCATTATTTGTATCTACATCTTTATAATACATAAAATTAGATTGTGTTGAAGACACGGAATATCCATAACTTGTCCATGTCGAATCATATGTTATTCCAGCTAGACCATTTTCAATTGTTGCTTCTACTTTAGTTTGTGGGTATGAACCAAAATAAATCTTATTATTTTCTTTTGTATATACGATTGATTCAAAAGAATCTGAAGCAATTACTTTTATTGTTAAATCTGTTGTTCCAGTTTTAAATGTATATGAATCTCCATAATTCGAAGCACTGTTGTTGTAATACCATATTAATTTTTTACCAGTGTTATTTGTAGCTTTAATTGTGATTGTTTCATTAGTTTTATGAGTAATTCCTGAAACAAAATCAGTTGTAACATTTGCGCTATTAATTAATTCTACACTAATACCCTTAAATCTAGCTACTAATGTAACTGCTCTTTTTGGCATTTCATATGTAAATGTTAAATTCTCAGAAACTAATTTATTACCTTCATACCAGCCATCAAAAATATATCCTGTTTTTGCATTACAGCTTAAAGATATTTCAGTTCCTGCTTCTATTTCTTCTTTAGTATATACTGAATTAGATGTTAAAGTACCAAATGATTCATTATTAGATTTAGTAGTTAACATTGTTAATTCCCATCTAGCTTCAAGTGTATAATCCTTCTTTGGCATTACAAATGAATAAATAGCGTTTGGAGAAACAAATAATTCTTCATCATCTATTATTTCATACCAGCCTAAGAATGTTGTTTCACCTTTAGTATAGGCTGAAATTGTAACTTGAGTACCAGCTAAATACATTTGGTAATCATTTGCTTGATAGCTTACCACTCCATTAGATACAATATCTACAGTACCTAATATCTCTTTATTTGTTTGAATAGTTAATCTATATGGATTAATTGCAAATCTTGCTTCTAAAGTTAAATCCTTTTCCCACATCATATAATTATATTCAGTGTAATTTGATAAAACTATTCCATTTGAATACCAACCTGTAAACATATAATCATCTGCTGCTTCAGCGAATAGATTTACCAATGTATTACATTCGTAAGTTGCAGTTTCAGATACATCATCTGCGTAATAAGGCTTTGAAATACTTTCTTCTACTAATTCATTAGTTAATGGATTATATAATGTATATTTAATAGTTAATTTAACATTTGTATCATATTTAGCCTTTAATACATTTACTTCATTTTCATTTAATTGAATATTTGATACCTCAAGGTTACCATATTCATCAAATATTAATACATCATTTAATGTATATCCTCTAAATGCGAAGCCACTCTTGTTAACATCAAATACTAGCATATCTGATGTTAATTTATCAGTTTTAAATGTTTGTTTGTTTAAAGTAACACTTGAACCACCATCTAAATCTACACTAATTGTGTAAGGTAATTCATGAGCTTCAAATTCTGCCCAATATGTAGCATTTTGGCTAGCCGGAACAATTTCTGTATCCCAGCCACTAAATGTGTAATAATATTTTTCATCATTTGGCTTAAAAGGTGTACCATTATAGGATGGTCTACTTCCTTCACTTACAAATCCAGATTGTAAAATTGAATCATCATAATTTTTAAATGTAATTGTATAGTTAACACAATCATGTCTTTCAAATTGAGCAATATATGTCATATCTGAATTTATAGCTGATAATTCAGGATTCCATCCCTTGAATGTATAATAGCTTGTCTCTGTATCAGGCTTTGTAGGCTCATCTCCTGTAAATTTTGGAGTAGCTCCTTCCTTCACCTTTGTAGATAATAATAAATCGCCATCATAATTTTTAAAATCTACATTATAATATTTATCTTCTATTATTTGACTAGTTCCTGATGAACTATCAGTTGTAGTATTATTATCTTCTATTATTTGACTAGTTCCTGATGAACTATCAGTTGTAGTATTATTATCATCAGATTTTTTGTTACTACTACAGCTAACAATCAATATAGAAAATAAAAATGTAAATAAGAATAAACTTAAGAATTTAAATTTTCTCATAATCTCCCCCACCTATTCGTTTCAAAATCAAATAAATTATAACACACAATATTCTTTTTTTAAAATAAAAGAAAAATGCTAATAAACATTTTTTGTAAATTAGCATTTTTAATTTAAATTTTTCTTTTATAAATAGAAATAACAAACAGGGCGAATACCATAGGCACAGTAGTAAACAGTACCTCCCTTGATGGTACCATCATAATGAACGTGTGAACAATAATAAGCATTGGTTGCATCTGGTGAACGCAATAACCAATAACTATTTCCATCATATGCACCTGCATTATAGACATATAGTCCTTGACATTTTGCATAATCAGTTCCAGTTGCTTGTCTTAGAGCTTCATTAGAAAATGGAGCCTCAATTGCTTCTGAGTATGCATATAAGAATATTTTATCACTTGTGTTACCACATCCATAAATATTTGTACTACTTGAAGTAGTTGATGCACTATTATTTAATAATTTAGCATCAATTAATTCTTGTTGAAAGCTATTAAATGCAGTATTATAGAATGTTTCGTCTAGCCATTTTCTTATACTAGATAATCCATAATTATTAGAATAACCTGTTCCACCATTATGAGTATATTTTGCTGTATTATTGCTTGGATTGTATTCTTGTGAATCAAGTAATAAATTAGCCATAACCTTTGCTTTACCATCTTTTTCTTCTAATATAATCCATTCAATTAGGAATCGTATAATGTATGTCAAAAATGAGGATGCTAGTATACTTTATTATAGAAAGCCCAAACATAAGAAAAAGGTGTGCTGATTTTTATCAACACACCGATTTTTTT
>JAILIY010000116.1 GCA_024695025.1 Acholeplasmatales bacterium | reverse complement strand
TTATTAGTAATACATAAATTATAACAAACATCTTTTACTGAATAATTAAAGACATATTGAATTATATAATCTTTATTATAATTAATATTTTCTTTATCTAGCACATAAAACAATGTTTTTAATATACCCGGATAAGAATTTATTAAAGTACCATCAACATCAAAAATCAAATTCATAATAACTTCCTAAAAAAATGAGAAAGCATTTGCTTTCTCATATATTTTTATTTACGGCCTTTAGCAGCGATATAAAGTACAATACGTAACATTCTAATATAAATATATATTAAAGATATTTCCATACCTAAAGCTACTTGCCATTCGCTTGCCTTAGAACAACCACTATTTACAACAGCACTAGCTTCACCAAAGCTCAATGTTAAAGAGAATATACCATAAAGTAAGAATATTGCCTCAATTAATATCATAATGTAGAAGAAATCTTTATCTACATCTCTAAACAAATAAACAATTGATGTAAATATTGCAAGAACAAAGCCTATTAATAAGAAAGCAATCATTAATCTTAAAACGATATTTAAGATATTAATTCCTTCTTTTGAATCAGTTCTAATAAAGCCAATTCTATATAAAACTAATAATGATAAATAAATAATCAATGTTGAAAAGGCACAAATAATACCAGCGCCACTTACATAAGCTTCAACTATACCTGTGATAGTACCTACTAATACTCCTTCTGTAAGTGCATAACCAACACTGAAATATTTTGTTAATCTTACAGATAATCTACCACCGATAGCAAATATCAATGATAAGATTGAAGATAAGAATAATAATCCTATGAAAGCAACTGGATGATAAGTTAAAACCCTAATTAATAATATTGAAACAGTCGTAGCTATGATAGTCGTGATTAAAACTAAACCAAAAGTCTTACCTACTATACCACCAATAGTTGCCCTATCTTTTTCTTTTTCTAAGTAAGTAGATGATGTTTCTACTTTCGAATATAAAGGTGATCTCATTTATATTCCTCCTTTTAATTACCTTAG
This sequence comes from Acholeplasmatales bacterium, assembly GCA_024695025.1. GTDB lineage: Bacteria > Bacillota_I > Bacilli_A > Acholeplasmatales > Anaeroplasmataceae > Anaeroplasma. The sequence continues at coordinate 17,851 of JAILIY010000116.1, read as the reverse complement.
TAATTATACATTAATTTAAATACAATGTCAAAAAAAAAGGACTATCGCTATAAAGCGAAAAGTCCTTCTGTTAATCCATCATCTTCTTCTGGTAAATCACCGAAGAATCTCTGATTTTTAAATTCTTCAGTCAAAGACTGATTAAGTCTTGTTCTCTTTGTGACATCCATGATTGAAGCGAATGGTTTTTCAGCTCTTTTTGAAACGATATCGTTGGCAACTGCCTCACCTAATTTATCTACTGCAGAAAATGGAATTCTAAGTCCTTCTTCTTCAATTTCAAATACGGTCGCACTTGATTTATTGATATCTACAGGTAAGAATTTAATTCCACGTAAAGAACATTCAAGCGCTACTTGAAGTGATGTTACTAAACCATCATCTGTAGCTGTTCTATCCTTAGAATCCTTACTCATAATTTCATTGATTTTATTTTTGATACCAACACTTCCTTGTAACAAGGCGTTGACATCGTGACCCTTAGCACGTTTACTTAGCCATGCACTATAGAATAATTTAGGTGAATAAACCTTAAACCAAGCAATTCTTAAAGCCATCATAACGTAAGCAATTGCGTGAGCCTTAGGGAACATGTATTCAATTCTTTCACAAGACCAAATGTACCATGCTGGAACATTGTATTGTTCCATTTCAGGCTTAAATTTAGAATCCCACTTATCTTTACCACCTTTATGAAGCTTGCCTTTTCTTACAAATTCCATAATATCAAATGATGATTTAGGTGGAAGACCAAATTTCATTAGGTCAACCATGATATCATCACGACATCCGATGATATCTCTAAATTCAATTTTACCAAATTCTGTTGTACCAGCATTTAAATCCTGAGCGTTAGTATTCCAAACGTTTGTACCATGAGATAAGCCTGATATTTTAATCAATTGAGCGAATGTTTCAGGTCTAGTCTCAATAAGCATCTTTTGAACGAAGTTTGTTCCAAATTCAGGAACACCATAAGATGCGACTTCACAGCCTAAATCTTCTTTTTTAACATTAATTACATCTGTATTTTTAAATAGATGATATAATGTTGGATCATCGATAGGAATATCTTGAGGCTTTTCAAATGGGAACTCATCTTGATGAGCATTAACATAATCCATTAGATATTTAATGATAGTTGGATCATCGTGTCCTAGTATATCAAATTTCAATAAATTCTTTTCGAATTTATGGTAATCAAAATGGGTTGTACGCCAATCTGAATCATTTTTATCCGCAGGGAATTGGTATGGTGTTACATCAAATATATCGATATAATTAGGTACTGCAACTATACCACCTGGATGTTGACCAGTTGAACGCTTAATACCTTCAAGTTTAGCTGCTAGACGTTCAATTTCACATTCTCTTAAATTAATATTTTTTCTTTCACAATAGCCTTTTACATAACCGTAGCCGTTTCGTTCAGCAATTGTCTGAACTGTACCTGCACGGAATGCGTGGTCATTACCGAAAGCTTTTCTTATATATTCATGGGCATTTGCTTGATAATCACCTGAGAAATTTAAATCTATATCTGGTGTTTTATCTCCTTCAAAGCCTAAGAATGTTTCAAATGGAATATCGTGGCCATCTTTTTTTAATTTAGTACCACAAATAGGACAATTACAATCTGGCAAATCAAAACCATCGTGAACAGATTGTAAAAATTCTTGAAGTGGTTTTTCTTCTTCCCTTAGTCCATATTCATTTAATTCATCAGTTGTCAATTGGAATGAATGGAATTTACATCTTGGACATCTATAATGTGGCTTAAGTGGATTTACTTCTGTGATATCCATCATTGTGGCAACAAATGATGAACCAACAGAACCACGGCTACCAACTAGATATCCATCCTTTAATGATTGTGTAACTAATAGATGAGAAACATAATATACTGACATATAACCACTTTTTATAATGGCATTTAATTCTCTGTCAATTCTTTTTGTAACAATTGGGTGAGGATTATCACCATATGTATCTTTAATGTGATCCCATACTATTCTTTTTGATTCTTCGTTGATTGAAGGTATATGTAAGAATGAATCTTTAAATTGATCATCTCTTGGAGCGAATGTTTCATCGGCAAATATTGGATATTTTTCAATCTTATCTGCAATCATATTAGTATTAGTTACAGTTACTTCATATGCCAATTCTTTTCCTAAAAATGACATTTCAGATAACATTTCATCTGTACTTCTTAAATGCTTGGCTGGTACCTCTACTGCCTTGGCAAGCTCGTGAATACCACCACCAATTTGTGGGGAATTAATTAAGATATCTCTTAATTTTTTATCTTTTGGTCTTAGGTAGTAACAATCACTTACTGCGACGACTGGTTTGTTTAATTCCTTACACAAATCAATTATCTTCATCAAAGTAGTTCTTACTTTATCGATTCCACCATCAATTTCACGTCCTGGAGTACTCCATAAATGTGAATATCCTGATATAGGCATTATTTCAATATAGTCAAAGAAATTAATCAATCTTTTAGCTTCTTCAACACTTCTGTTTAATACAGTTTCAAAAATAATACTCTTACCAGCACTATCGCCAACTAATACATTTTCTCTAAGTTCATTTACGATAGTTGTTAAAGTAGTTGCCTTACCTTTCCACAAATGGGTAGTTAAGGCATCAGATATTATTTTATACATATTCTTCTTACCAGCATTATTTTTGGCAAGAAGACAAATATTGTATGGATATAATGATCTAAAATGTGTTGACTCATCAATTAACGTATTGACATCTTGATAATTGTAAACACCTTTTTGATATATTTCTGTAAGCATGACAATAAAGCATAAAGCTGTTACTCTCGTATCATCAATCGCTCTATGGTGATGTTTTTGATCTACACCATAAAATTTAGATAAATCCTTTAATGTAAATTGTTTTACATCACCTGTATGCATTACTCTAAATAAGTTTAGTGTATCAATTACTGGATATTCTTCACATGAAATATTGTGTTTACGACATTTAGCATAAATGAAGCCAACATCAAATTTTGCGTTGTGGGCAACCCAAATTGAATCTTTTGAGAATTCTAAGAATTGAGGTAATATCTTATCAATAGTTTCTGCATCTTTTACATCATCATCTGTAATAGATGTCAATTCGGTAATCTTTTCAGAAATATGACGTTTTGGATTAATAAATTTTTCAAACGAATCTACTACACTTCCATTTACTACCTTATGTGCTGCAATTTCGATGATTTCATCATCTTCTTGAGAAAAGCCTGTAGTTTCAATATCAAATACGACATATGCTGTTTCTTTAAGATCTATATCTCTTTTATTAAATGCGATATTGTAGCTCATTGGATCTAAATTATCTACATAGGCTAGTTCGCATCCATAAATAGGTTTAAAATCGTCCTTGTCAACTGCGTGTTCAAAATCAGCTAAAGCATAAACACCATATAAATCTGTTAGGGCCATTGCCTTATGTCCCCACTCTTTAACTACCTTATAATAATCACTTATTTCATTGATGCCATCAAGAGTAGTCATTTTAGAGTGAACATGCAATTCAACACGTTTAACTTCTGCAGTATCTTGGACATCTATTTCATCTTTATATTTACCGATTACCTCAAGTGAACGAGCTTTTATAGTTACAGTTCTAACATATGAATCATATTCAGCCTCACCGATAACTCTAACAATTGTGTTATCTTCAAGTGATTGTTCATACAAATCACATTCAGCTTCTGTCTTAAGCCATATTTTAGCCAAAATAGAGTCAGTATCATCTGTAATTTTAATTGAGGCAAGACCTGCTGATTTACCAGTTGGAAATCTTCTAACCTCAACACCAAAAGTCTTTCCTTCAACTAATAATACTTGTGGACCCACTTCGTTTTTTTGTTCAATTAAAGCCTCATAATTCATTGGAATATCTTTAATCCACGTTCTAAATTGAGGTCTATATGTTTTCTTTTTGTTTTTTTCTTCTTGTTGTTTCTTATTAAAGTTTTGAACTTCTTCAGCTTCTTTTTTATAAGATTCCATTCTTTCATCAATTTCTTTATCAATTCTATCTAATTGACTCTTAACATTGTTTTCGTAATCTAAATCTAATTGACAATCTATTTCTATACCATAAAATTCTTTTAAATTAATAGAAATTGGATCTAATAATTCAGATATACCTAAAGCATCTGAAGGCACTTTAAATTTAACTACATTGTTTAAAATAGTTGCCCCACTTAAATCTAAGGCATTATATTTTAAGTTATCCTTCATAAAATAAGTGAAGACAACTTCTAAATATTCTATAACTTCATCTTTATTTAATGTGAAGTTTTCATATTCTATTTTTGTATTTATATTCTTTGTAATTGTATTTAAAATATTGTTTGTCTCATCGATTAATTTATTATATGATTCATAATTTAAAGTATTTAATAATTTTAATTTTAAATCTAATACATTAGATGCTTTATGATATTTAGCATCAATATTTAAAATTTCTTCGGCTTTTAATATATTTTTTTCTATTAAAATGCTTTTAAAGTTCATTTTATCCCTTCTTAACCTTAACTTTTATAATATGTGAAAAAGTAATATTTGAGTAGAATACTGCCATTATTAAAGCCAAATACATTAAAAATGTAGCTCCAAATAAAACTGAAATTGATGAAACGACAAAGAATATTAAGCTATCATAAATCACTAATTTGATTCTGATTTTAGACGCAATTACAGGATTTGCAAGTAAAGAGAATATAAACATAGCGATCAATAAGGCAATATAATAAACTATAATAGTACCAACATTAGTAAGAAAAATATAATTAGCATGTGCTTGTTCATATTCTTCAATAATAGGAGTTAAAAATTCTACAAAAGAAATTTTATCCTTTGTATTATTTTTTGAAATGTTTTCAAAGGTAAATGAATAATCTGAATCTAAATTAGAATAAGCTTCATCAAATTCCTTTGAACCTTTAAAATAGCCACTTACCTTATCTTCACTAAAAACTAAAACATATGTTGTTATATTTTTATCTGCTATTTCTCTATTGACATAAAGTGTAAAATTACCTGAACTTAATTCAGACGTACCACTCATCTTATAATTCTTATATTCAACTACTTCCTTACTAGAATCGAAATAATTACTAATTGTTTCAGATATATCGATAGAATCATTTCTACCAAATGAATTAGGCTTATATAGACTATCTAAAGCTGCAACTCCAAATAATAAGCCCATAAACAAAACCAAATGAATAATAATTACATATACTTTATCTTTAAAATATAGACCAATCCTAGAAGGATGACAAATTATATCTTTTATTCTATTGTAAAACATGTCCTACCTCCTTGGGCGAAATACTACTTTATTATAGCAAATTTTTTTATTATATGATAGCATATTAATAAATTTTATTATATTGTTATCTTTCATAGAAAAATTTGTAGTTATATTTTATAATAAAATATATAAATAAGAATTGGTGGACTCAAAATGAATTATTTTACAAAGGCTAAACCCTATAATTCCTTAAATGAATACAACTTAAAAAAATATGGTAAAAAAATAGCCAAAATTAATTTAAATGGTGGCTTTACTTGTCCCAACAGAGATGGCCTTAAAGGGGTTGGTGGCTGTACCTTTTGTGGAAAATTAGGTGCTGGTGAATTTGCAGGAGATAAAACCAAATCCATCACAGAACAATTTAATGAAATTAAAGATGTAATGGACAATAAATGGAAAGATTTATTGTATATGCCCTATTTTCAGGCCTATTCAAACACTTATTCTTCTATCGAAAATTTAGATAAATTATATAAAGAAGCTTTAAATGTAATACCTGAAAAAACATTCGGTATATCTATCGCCACAAGAGGCGACTGTATAGATGAAAAAATTGGTGCCTATTTAGGAGAACTTAATAAAAAGACTCATGTACAGGTTGAACTTGGACTTCAGACATCAAATGAAAAAACATCTATTAGAATAAATAGATGTATGACAAATTTAGAATTTATTAACGCAGTAAATATATTAAGAAAATACAATATTGAAATAGTTGTTCATATTATAAATGGACTCCCTGGTGAGACTATAGAAGATAATTTAAAAACTATTGATTTCATAAACAAATTAGATGTTCAAGGAATTAAATTTCATTCACTTCTTCTAATTAAAGATACTTATATGTATTTAGAATATCAAAAAGAACCATTCCATATTCTTACTCAAGATGAATATGTAAAAATTGTTTGTGAACAAATATGTCACATGCGAAGTGATATAATCATTCATAGATTATCTGCAGATACTAAAATAGATGATTTAATTATGCCTAAATGGACAATTAAAAAGATGACTGTAATGAATGATATAGATAAATATTTAAGAAATAATAATCTATATCAAGGCATAAAATATAAAGGTGGAAATTGATTCCACCTTTTTAATTTGGCCAGCCTTCATTTATAATTGAATATTTTGTATTAAATATTTCACTGTATAAATATTCAGATAAATAAGGGAATATAACATATATTATTCTTATATATGTTAGCATTTGTTTATTTGTTAAATTATTTTTTAAAACAATTTTATTTGTAAAATTTAATAATAAATTATAAAAATCACTGATTTTTGATTCACTTAAATATTTATGTGAAAGAGATGTAAATTCTTGGAACTGAAAATCTAAATTATTAGATTCAACCATTCCCATATTATTTAAATAAATTCTTAATTTACGTAAATATTGATCAAATTTTCTTATCTTTTCTGTATCAAATACCATTTCTTCATATGGCTTATATGAAATTGAATACAATCTTATGGCATCTGGAGAAAAAGATGTAAATAATTGTTCAAAATTAACTAAATTATTATTCTTTCTTTTTAATCTTAGACCCTTCTCGTCGATTGTTTTAGATATCAATGTGACATTTTTGATTAATACAGGTATATCTTTTAATTCATATTTTACGATATTAGATAATACTATAGGCATAAGTAATTCACTATAGATTTTTTCATCATCGACAAACAATTGACTAATTGTATTCCAAGAATTAAATTCTTCTTTTGCTTCTTCTGAAAACATCGAAGCACTAGAACCTATTTCATCATATAAAACTGAAACTATAGGTGCCATACCTACAGTAAATAAATTACTCATTGTACCTTCAATTTGATGACCTGGTACATTTGTTTTAGAATCTAATGTAGGTCTGAACTGAATACTAAAATTAAATGGTAAAAAATCTTTTAAGGAATATAATTTACCTCTATCATCTAAAAATGGGAACAAAGCCCCAAATGGGTCAAGCTGAGATATAACTATTTCATTGTGGTTATATTTTATTTTTTTTAAAGCTATACCATTATCTATTAAGGCATGAGATATTATATCTTTGGCCTCATCTATTGTGGCACCACTTAAAAAATCAGAATTAATTAATGTATTACCATCGATGATATCTAAAATATTAAATCCTTCATTTAAAGCAAGTTGATAGTCCTCATCATCTATTTGAGGAATACCCAAATAGATTGGACACTGATGTAAATTAGATACGAAAATAGGTATTTCTTCACCTGTTAATATATTGATGGCGTTAGTACCCGTATAGGCGAACAATCTTTTTTCTTCATCTAAATATTTCATTATATTTGAAATTTCTTCTCCTGCTAGATATGAAGTGATATCCATATAATTAGGATTGATAAAAATAAATGAAACACCGCCTAAATATTCTGGTTCTTCCATTTCTATATCTAAATCAACACCGCAGGTTGTTTTTAGATTAATCTTTAAAACATCTGTTGGTTCAAATGAATTTATTAACATTTCCTTCAATTCATTTGAAACATTAAGTGAATTAATATTATCTACGATATCGTAGATGACATTTCTTAATTTTAAAACAAACACCTTCATATTAGTTTTTTGATAATTTTCTTTATACATAATCTTATCAAAAATCTTATTGTTGTTTTTGTCTAAATAGACATGAGTAGTTTTATATTCTATATAACCACGCTCATAAAGTTCGATAAAGGCAAGCTGAATATTTGTTAAATATTCATCATGTCTCATATTCATTATTTTTTTGTCGTTAATACCTATACCTAATTCAAGCATTTGATTTATGTATAAATCACTTAATTCATCATTTAACATATTATATTGCTTACGTGATTCTAAAAATGATTGTTGAGATAAGGTATTAATGCCTACTGGAAATAAAACATTTTTATTTAATAATCTGTTGAATCTAGCGATTATATCACCATAGATTAAAGGTCTTATTTTACCATTTTGAAAGCCATAATTATTACATTTTGGTAGTGATGAAAAAACAAAACATCTGTCTTTTAGTCTGTCATTATCAATTATGAAATTTTTATCTTCTTGCCACTTGTTATAAAAATCTGAATTAGACATGACAATCACCACCCTTAATTAAAAATATAAGGAGCTTTCGCTCCTATATCTTACTTATTATTATCAATGAATTTAACTAAATCATTAACTGTTGTAAAGCCTCTAGCTGTATCTTCGTCAATTGTTACACCATATTTATCTTCAATATCCATAATAATTGAAACTGCATCGATACTATCACAACCTAAATCATCCTTTAAATTACATTCAGGAGTGATTTTATTTGCGTCAACGTTAGCTAATTCTGAAATGATTATTTCTTTTACTTCATCAAAAGTCATATAATAGCCTCCTATAATTACAATAAAATTATAACAAATATAAACAATATCTTCAAGAATAATATTGATATTATTCTACAGCTAAAAGATTAGCATCAATAACATTTTTCTTCTTTTTTAACTCATCAACGAATTCTAAAACAGACATCTTCATATTCATTATCGAAATTGTCAAAGTGACAAATGCGATATTATGAATAGGTAATTCTTGATTGATAGCTAAAATATTTGCGTTTCTAGATGCGACATCATTTAAAATATCAGATAAGCTTCCTGGTTCATCCTTAAGCTTAATAGAAACGATAATTCTTTTACCTACTTTAGTAGTTGGTCTATTTACATAATCTTTATATTTATAAAAGGTTGATCTGGATAAACCTACTTCTTTACAGGCATCACTGACATTCATTCCTTCTACTACTTTTTCTTTAATTTGGATTACTTTATCAAAATAATCTGGTAATACCTTTTTATGTATAACAAAATATTCATCACTTAGACTCATACTTATTCCTCCACAATAGAAACACCAGATCCTAAGCTTGGTGTTTTAATTAAAAGATTTAAAGCCTTTAGTTTTAAAACGATATCATAATTGTAGGCAATAATTAACATTGTTGAACCAGAACCCGAAATACAGCATGCAACATTTTCCTTGTCACATATTTCTTTTACATCACTATATTCTTTAATTAAAGTACTTCTATAAGGCTCATGAAGTTTATCGTTAAATAGATGTCTTATCAACTTTAAATCTCCATCCTTAAAAGCCTTAGGTATATTTACGATTCTAGATAAATTATTAACTATATCACTATATGATAATTCCTTAGGTAATACTCCACGTGCTTTTTTTGTTGATAACTTATAATTTGGAATAACTGTAATAAATTTTAATTTATCACTAACTTCATATACGTTTGGATAATATTTATCATCCATCTTGTATGAAGCTACTAAATTACCATAAATTGCAGGGGCAACATTATCTGGATGTCCCTCAAGTCTTGCACAAATTTGGAAGCATTCATCCATACTTAACACATCACCTAATATATGGTTAGCGCCAAAGACACCACCAACTATTAAGCTTGAAGATGAACCTAAGCCACGTGATACAGGTATACTGCCTTTAAAGCCAATCTTTACAGGGATTGGTTCTTTATTTAAATATTTAAATACTTCACAATACGAATCATAAACCATATTGTTAGTTGTAGTTAAATATTCTTTTTCGAAGCCTTCAAATTCAAAATTATTAGATTTTTCAAATGAGAATGAATTAGGTATATCAAGTGCTACACCTAAAACATCAAAGCCTACGCATAAATTAGCGCTTGTGGCATTTACTTTGACCCAAAACATATAACCTTATCCTTAACATATTTATCTGCCTTATCTAAATCACAAACCTCTCTTACGACAGGTGGGTAATTTAAAACTGCAGGAATTTTGATACCAAATTTATCACTTAATGTTTTAATTGATTCAATTGAATCATCTTTTATATCAAATGCTTCTAAAACTGATTGAGGGAACTTAAATGGTGAAGCAGTTGATACTACTACAACTGGTTCACAATTTTTAGTTTCCTTTCTATATAAATCAAATGCGTTATAGCTACAAGCTGTATGTGGATCTATTAAATAATTAGATTCTTCATATACTTTCTTTATAACTTCAAGTGTCTTCTTTTCATCAGTTGAATATGCATAAAAATAATCAAATGGATTTTTGAAATTATATTGACCATTATTCTTTAATTGTTCCATTAAATCCTTTGTAACTTCTACAGATTCATTTGATGCATAATATAAGAATCTTTCAAGATTTGATGAAATAAGGATATCCATAGATGGACTATTAGTTTTATAAAATGGTCTATTCTTATTATATAAGCCCGCGTTAAAGAATTCAGTTAAAACATTATTCTTATTTGATGCACAAATTAAATTCTTAATTGGTAAGCCTAAGCACTTAGCGAAAAATCCCGCTAAAATATTACCGAAATTACCTGTTGGTACACAGAATGTAATTTCATCACCAATTTTAATATCGCCCTTGTTTATCAAGTTTATATAACTATAGAAATAATAAACAATTTGTGGTGCTAAACGTGCAATATTAATTGAATTAGCACTTGAAAGTGATAAATCTTTATGATTATTAAAGAATTCCTTTACGAAACTTTGACAATCATCAAAATTACCATTTATAGCAATTACAGCACTGTTTTTACCTCTAAAAGAACACATTTGAGCTTCTTGGACAGGTGATACACCACCATTTGGATATAATACGACAATAGATACACCATCGACACCCTTAAAGCCATTTAAAGCTGCACCACCAGTGTCACCACTTGTGGCAGTAAGGATAGTTGTATTTTCTTTATTGCCTAATTTTTCTTTTGATAACTTCATTAATCTAGGTAAAACAACTAAAGCTAAATCTTTAAATGCTAATGTTGGTCCATGGAATAATTCCAAAAAGTAAGCTCCAGATGCTTTTTTAACTTCTACTACATTTGATGTATCAAAAGTTTTGTAAGCCATATCTAATTCATTTTTAATCTCATCATATGTGAATTCTGGGAAAAATGCATTTAAGATTCTCGCAGCCATTCTTTGATAATTATCATTAATTAAATCCTTGTAATCTATACTAGGTAATTTATCTATAACATATAGTCCACCATCTGAAGCTAAACCATTTAAAATAGCTTCTGGTGATGACACTAATTTATTTCCTCTCGTGCTATGAAACATAATCTCTACCTCCAAATTTAAAAAGATATCATAATTATATTATGATTTCTATTTTTATACAAGTGTTTTTTACAGAAATACATCAAACGAAAACACTTATATTAAATAACGCTTTTTATGTACTTATAAGCTTCAATAAAATATTTTTCATCAAATGGATTATCGCCCATTAATCTTCTTCCTAATTTCATCACGTGTGATGCGATTGGAATATTGTTATCAAGCATATCCATAATTGACATTATATATACTCCACCAATGTCAAACAGACCTGATTCTATAAATTCCATCTTACACATTAATTGATCATATAAAGCATATTTAAATTCATATTCATATGTCTTTGTATCAAGTATTAAAAATACTCCACCCTCATATTCTTTATTTAAATGTCCAAGGGGACCCGTATTGATCATCATTTTACCTTCGTATTCTTTATAAAAAGGAAAATGTGAATGACCTACAACTGTAAGCTTATGTTTAGAATCTTTTAAATATGAAATAGTATTCTCACTATTTTCATAAAATAATTCATGAGTATTTTTACCATTTGCGTGTGTGAATAACACATCGTCTATTTGATATGTATATGGACTATTTTTTAATATTTCTTTATATTCATCCTTAAGGTTAACCTTGGTGTAATTAATAGATGAGTTTAAGCAATTTATTTCGCCTAAAGCCTCTTCTATATATTCTTCTCTATTCCCCTTAATTATCACTATTTTATATTTATCCTTTAAACTCATTATCATATCCATTGTCTTGTTAGGATAAGGGAAATCAGTTACCAAATCTCCATTAAAAATAATAGTTTCAACATTATTTTTATCTATTATCTTTAAGGCTGACTCTAAACTATAATAATTAGAATGAATATCTGATATAACAGCTACTTTCATATAAAAATTAAAGGGAGTATAGACTCCCTAATTCTCCTTTATTTTGTTCTAGAATATACTTCGCTTTCAGAAATATAATCAACGACTGCTCTATATGATATTACATCATTAACTTCAAATTGTTTTGTAATAGCATCATATTTGTAATCTTGTGAATCCATCTTTAGCTTACCTTCATCATACATTAATACAATTGTATTTTGGAATTCAGTAAATGTCTTTTCACTAATTGGTGTACTATTTGTACCAAGTGATGTACGGGCATCATTGATTTTTGTATTACTTTTTAAAATGCTTGTTAATTCGATATATAAAACTTCGCCTTCATAATCGATATTTTCAGCTTCTTCTTGGATTACTTCAACAGTATTTACACATTTAGATTTTGTATAAGTACCTAAAAATACAATGAATGATTCTTTATTGCTGATCATTTTCTTAGCGTCTGAAACACTAATTACATTGAAGCAATTTTCTTTTTCTATATCAGCACCAGCATCATGATAATCTTTATAAAAGCCTGATGAATCACAGCTTGCAAAAGATAATAACATTACAAAGGCAAGTGCAATAAGTGATAAAAATTTACTAATTTTTTTCACGTTAATACCTCCGTATAAAAAATTCTTTTTTATTATATCTTATATTAATATAAATTTCAAGATAAATCATCTAAAGAAATAAGATATTCACCTCTATAATTAGAAAAACCTGTGTCAGGATAATGTGAATATTTTTTCTTTGGAGTTTTGAAATTTTTTGCCTTATATACCCAAAGCTCATTTTGGTTCCAGCATAATATTTCACTTATGCCATCACCATCAATATCATAAGATTCACAACATAAAGTAGGGTGTCCGTCTTCTGGGAATTTTACGACAAAATCTAAATTGAAATCTAATAGTCCTCCATCTTTATCAGAATGAGTAAGACACAATATATTTATACCGTCATACATAACAGGCTGACAGACACTGCCATTAGATTCCATTTCATATTCACTTCTTACATTACCTAAATAATCATATCCTCTAATTATACCATCACTACCCCAAAAGGCAGTGGCGATGATTTGAAGGCCCTCTATATCATAATCATATTTAGCCACACTTATTCTTTGGGCGTGACCTATTTCATTATGTTTATAGATACTACCATCCATATTGATGATATTCATACCTTCATTACCTGAAGCTAAAATAAATTTAGGTTCTAAATCTTTATGCAATTTAGCAAATATAATTTCATCAGTATGATCACTTTCCATAGGTAAGCTCCAAATAAAATTACCTTCGTGATCAAGCAAATCATAACCAATTAATATTTCGTCATAGCCATCATTATTTATGTCATCAATATAAGGGAAATGACCTGTATTTTTATTATGATATCTAAATAATAATTTAAATTCACTAAAATTATAAGCCCAAACATTTTGATATCTATCTTTAATTATAAAGTCACCTTTATATCCTAAGCCTTCAAAATCAGCAACTCTTATCGCGTCTACATTTAGCCTATAAAAAGGTTCATTTTTAACATTTGGATCACCTAAAATAATAGGTGTATCCATTTCCTTTATTAATTTTTTAGTTAATAAATCAACAAAATACACTTTAAAATTTTGAGCATATATCAATTCTAATTTACCATCGTTATTGATATCAGCTATTTGGAATGGCAAATCACAAGATATTAATGTGTTATTCAAAGAATTGTTTTGCAAGCCCATATGCCATATTTCTTTACCTGATTCATATTCAAATAAAGAAAGTGAAGATAGATGAGCAAATGAATCTCTTATATATCTTTTTTGGTGTTGGGCAAATAATAAATAAGTTTTACCAGAAGTTTTGGCAATTCTCAATTGTCTTCCACTTCCACCCTTACCTAAATTAATCTTTTTGATACATTCTAATTCACTGTATTGTTTTTTCTTATCACTAATTCTTTTTTCTTCTTTTGTTTTATTTTCTAAATGTAATTTATATTCTTCATCAGTCAATGTGACAATTAAATTAGAAAATCTTGAGGCACTCTTGCCTACAAAGGCAATTTTTTTACCGATTTGATAATCGATATTTGCCTCAATTATTATTTTATTATCTAAATATATTTTAATGTTTTTATCTACAATAATTTTAAAGTGGTAATCTTTTGATACATTCATATCAAAATCATAAGATTTGATAATATCTATGTCCTCATCAAATCTTTTAACTAAAGATATCTTATTAAATTTCATCAAAACTGCATAATAATTTCTAGAGGTATTATATGAAAATGCCATACCAGAATAATTATTAACTTCAAATAATCTTAAATTATATTCTAATGTAAATGATGAATAAATTCTTTGTTTATGTGTAAGTGTGGCATAAACATTTAAAAAGGCACCTTTTGTGTTGTCACCACGGTTTTGTTCAAGATATTTAATGCCGTTTTCTTCAGTTATTAACCAGCTTCCGTCAAGACTTCTCCACTGATGAAGTGGGGTTGGATCATAAAAATTACCATAATATCCATCATATTTTATATGATGATATTCACCTAAGGCTGTATGACCTAAATCATAAGGAAATTCTTCAGTATTAAAATCACTAAAATCTTCTTTAATTAAAATCATATTATCTCCTTAATATCATTAAACGAATTTATCAATTTGACATTTAATTTATCTAATATTTTTTTAGACTGATGTCCACACAACACCAAAAGTGGCTTTACCCCCATTTTTTGTGCAACCTCAAAATCATGTGTTGTATCTCCAATAAATAAACATTCATTTAAATCAATATTGTTTTCTTTAATATAATTAATCCCTATTTCTTCTTTAGAATTGGCATATATATCATCTATACCTAAAATTTCATCAAAATAATCTGTAATATTATAATAATTAGTTTGAAATAATAAATTATTCTTTTCAGATGCCGATAACATAATCAATTTAATATCTTTATCTTTTAAATATCTTAATGTATCTTTAACATCGTCATATAATTTACAATTTAAACTCAATTTTTTATATTGATCTATAAATCTAATCGCCATAGATTCATATGATTCTTTTTCAAAAGTTAAACCAGCTTTTATATAATAATTTTTGATTGGAAAGCCAAATATATTTTTATATGTCTCCATATCAATTAATCTTTTATTTTGTTCTGTTAAAAAATCATTTAATAAATCTAAACATAATTGTCTATCATCAAGTAAGGTACCATTAAAATCTATGAATAAATATTTAATTTTGTTCATATTGATTCAACACTTCCCAAAGTTCGCCTTTAATATCATCAACAAGCCACTGTGGTGATACTACTTTACAATTTTTACCGAATGATAAGACAAATGATTTAATCATATTTTTATTTTGCATTGAAACATTTAATTTAACTGTATCTGAATCTATTTCTTCTATTTTTTGATTCTTACCATATATTTTTTCTTTAATATATGTATTACAGTTTTTAATTATTAATTCTATATCGTAATAATCTCCATTTTTAACTAAACCATATTCATCTAAATAATCTTTTAAATCAAATTCTTTAACTAAAGTAAAATGATTTCTAGTTTTAAAATAATTTTCTATTCTATTTAATTTATAATATAAGAATTCGTCAGTATCATTATTTTGAGCTAACACAAAATAACTTCCATTATATAAAAATAATTTATAGGGCTTAATAATGTGTTTATTTAAGTGATTAGATGCGTTTCTATAATCAATTTCAATAGATATTTGATTTAATATACATTCATTAATTAAATTATATCTTTTCTTAAGTTCTAATCTATCCATTTGATTAGGATATTTATCGACCATAACCACTGGATCTATTTCATCTTTCATCTCAGATGATGAAATCTTTCCGATGGCACTTAAAAGATTATTATATTCAATATATTCACCATCTTTTAAATATGTAGTAAGTTCTTTTAAAGAATGTAATTCCTCTTCAGTTAATTTTAAAGAAGGCAGTGTAGAACCTTTAGATATTTTATATCCACCATAAACACCGGCAATTGAATCTACTTTGTATCCACATGCTTGAATCTCTTTAATGTATTCTTTTATATTTCTACTGTTAGTCTCAATGATTTCTCCTAAATCATTTGTGTTGATATAGTCATTAGAAGATGACAATATCTGGATTAATTTAATAGTCGCACTTGTCTTACTCATTTCATACCTCAATAATCGAAAAATACATTTTAATTCTAACATTTTTAATGTCTAGTTTCAACTTAATTAAAAAAGTTTTTATATTTTTAAAATGTGTTATATAATAATATCAAAATCTTATTAAAAAAGAAGGTAATTTATATGGATATAGTACTTAAAGGTATAAAACCAAAATATATAGAAATATATGAAGAAATTGAAAAATTAATCAATGACGGAACCCTTAAACCAAACGATAAATTACCATCTAAAAGAGATTTAGCAATCTCTTTAGATTGTAGTATTAATACTATTATTAACTCATATAATCTACTCCTTGACGAAGGATATATTTATTCACTTGAAAAGAAAGGCTTTTTTGTATCTAATCAAATAACATTAGATAAAAAAATAGAGCCTGTTAAGACTATTATTAAAAAAATACATAAACCTCTTTATGATTTTACATGTAAAAATGTAGATGAATTTACTAATACTAATTATAAAAAAATAATTAGATCCATTATTAATTCAAATGATTTTTTAAATAAAACACCTTTTTTAGGTGATATAGATTTAAGAATTCAAATAAGTAATCATTTAAAAATAAATAGAAAAATAGATGTATCTTATGAATCTATTATCATAGCCAGCGGTATAGAATCATTAAGAAGTGTACTTAGAATATTAAATATTGACAATATTACATTAGAAAATCCTGGTTATCATAAATTAGCACCTATCGCTTCTAATTTAGGTTTAAAAATAAATTATAATGAATTAGACAGTGAAGGTATAATAATACCAAATTACAAAACTATAATATATTCAACACCATTTAATCAATTCCCTACAGGGATAAAAATGTCTATATCTAGAAAAAAAGATTTATCTTTATTTTTAGATAAAACTGATTCATATTTAATTGAAGATGATTTTGATGCAGAATTCAGAATAAAAGAAAAACCAACTACTTCTATTTATTCTATAAATCCAAATAGAGTAATATTTTTCTCTACTTTCTCAACTATCTTATATCCTGGTCTTAGAATATCATATTTTATATTGCCACCAAAGATTAAAGAAAAATATATAAATCATTATAAAGGATATTCATCAATGGTACCTACCCTTGATCAATTAGCTTTAAAAGATTTTATTAAGGATGGATATTTTATATCTCACATTAATAAAAAGAAAAAACAATATTTAAATAAAAGATTATTAATAATTGATTTATTAAAAAAATATAATATTAAATATTATGATGTAAATTATTT
>JAILIY010000105.1 GCA_024695025.1 Acholeplasmatales bacterium | reverse complement strand
ATCTGTAAGAATAGTTATTAATGAAGGTTTAAGATTACTAGGTATTAAATATTTAGATGAAATGTAATAAATAAAAAATGCTAGATATTCTAGCATTTATGCCAAAGTGGCGTAATGGCAGCCGCGGAAGACTCAAAATCTTTTGGTAGTGATACCGTGTGGGTTCGAATCCCATCTTTGGCACCATTTTAATAATAACAAGCCTTAGAATTAATTCTAAGGCTTTTATTTTATTTATATTAAATCATATTGACAGAGTTAATACTTCGTGATATGATGTATTACGTAAAGTGAGGTATATTTATGGACGCACAATTAAAAAGAGGAGTTCTTGATGTGTGTGTACTCGCGGCAATTAAAAATGAAGATTCTTATGGTTATAAGATAATAAAGGATGTAAGTCCTGTACTTATACTTTCGGAATCGACGCTGTATACAATACTAAAAAGGCTTGAAGAAACCAATATGCTTGAAGTTAAATCGACGATGCATAACGGTAGAGTAAGAAAATATTACCACATAACATCGAAAGGAATTTCAAGGATAGAAGAATTTAAAGAAGAATGGAAAGAAATAATGGATATTTATTCATTTATTGAGGAGTGTTAGAGTATGGAAAAGGAAGAGTTTATAAAGGAATTAAGAATTAGGCTTAAAGGATTGCCTAAGGATGATCTTGAAGAAAGAGTAAGCTTTTATTCAGAAATCATTGATGATAAGGTAGAAGAAGGAAAAACAGAAGATGAGGCAATTAAAGAACTTGGGGGAATAGATGGTGTTGTTCGTCAAATTGCGTCTGAGACAAATTTAGTAAGTATTGTTAAAACAAAGATGAAACCAAAAAGAAGTCTTACAGCACTTGAAATTGTACTTTTAATTTTAGCATTTCCAATTTGGTTTCCAATTGTTATAGTTGTAATGGTTTTATTATTAGTATGTATTATACTTTTATGGGTTTTAGTAATCGTCACATTCTCACTTGAATTTGCAGCCATTGGTACTGGTGCGCTAGGATTTATTAAATTTGGATATACACTAAGTGAATCAGGATTTAATATTGGTTATTTATCAATTGGTATATTAGGCTTAGGTTTAGGTTTAGTACTTTTATCAGTGTGTGGTCTTGCAATAAAGGCTACCATTGCACTTACAAAGGGTATTTCAACTGGAATTAAAGGCAAATTACTAGGAGGTAAGCGATAATGAAAAAGTTTTTAACATTTTGTTTATTAATCGGTATAGTTTTATGTATAGCTGGCGGTATAATGCTTGGATATGGCATTAAAACAGATGCCTTTACAAAAGATAATAAAAGAGTTATTAATACATACGATATTACGGAAACATTTGATAGTATAAATGTTGATGTAACAACTGGTGATGTAGTAATTAAACCAGCAGAAGATGATAAAGTAACTATTATATGCAAAGAAAGTGAAAAATATCAATTTATTGCAGAAGTTAAAGAAAATGTACTTACAATCGATGATAAAAAATCATCAAAGAATTGGATAGATAATATATCCATATATACATTTAATAATAGAGTAACTATTTATTTACCATTTGATACACTTAAAAATGTAAATATAGAAACTACAACAGGTGATATTACAATTGATAGTATCAATGCAGATAAATTTGAATTAAAAGCAACTACAGGTGATGTAAAATTAAATAATAGTGTGGCAACTGATTTATATAAAGTTATTGTAACAACAGGAGATATCGAATTTACACGTATCGATTCAAAATCAATTGTTATGAGAACAACTACAGGAGATATAAGTGGAAGTATCTTAACTGGTAAAAAATTTGAATGTAGTACAACACATGGAGACAAAGATTATCCAAAAGATTCAACAGGAGATCCTTGTATCTTAAGTACAACAACGGGAGATATAGAAGTAACTATTTGTGAATAGTTACAAATAATAGAAGGGAGTTTGGGTTTAGTTTAATTACTAAACCCTAATAATATATTATGAAATACGATTGTTTAATAATTGATGATGAAAAAGAATTAGCAGATAGTACATGTGAATATTTTAATTTATTCAATGTACCTACAAAAGCCTTATATGATATTAAATCTGCAAAAGATTTTTTTAAAACTAATGAATGTTCTTTGGTTTTACTTGATATCAATTTAACTGATGGATCAGGCTTTGAATTTTGTAAAAATTTAAGAGAAGATACAAATATACCAGTATTATTTGTTTCTGCAAGAAATACTGATGATGATAAAATCATTGCACTTAATATAGGTGGTGATGATTTTATAGAAAAGCCATATTCACTTGGTGTATTACTTGCCAAAGTTAAAGTAGTACTTAAAAGATATAAGGGAGCACAAGAAAATGATCATTATAATGATGGCTATCTTAAGATTGATAATAAAGCGAACGTCGTAACAGTTGAAAATAAAGAAATAAAATTAACATCTATTGAATTTAAATTATTATCTTATTTATCTATTAATAAAAATAGACTTATAACTAAACAGGAATTATTTGAAAACGTGTGGAATGATAAATATACCCAAGATGGCACATTAAATGTTCACATAAGAAAAATAAGAGAACAAATTGAAAAAAATCCAAATGATCCCAAATATATAATTACTATTTGGAAGGAAGGATATAAATTCATGGGTAAATAATTATGAAAAAAAGATATTATTAAAAATATTATTACATATCTTTTTTTCATAATTATTTACCCATGAATTTATATCCTTCCTTCCATATAGTAATTATATATTTGGGATCATTTGGATTTTTTTCACTTTGTTCTTTTATTTTTCTTATATTAACAT
>JAILIY010000047.1 GCA_024695025.1 Acholeplasmatales bacterium | reverse complement strand
CTAAATGAAATAAAATTTGAAATAAAAATCTCATAATCATACCTTCTTTCTTAAAGCATCTTTAAAAATAGTTTATCATTTTTATTTTAATTTGTCTATTATATTGAAAATATATTATTTTTTTAAATTAGAACCACAATTAGTACAGAATTTATCATTCTCATCTACAATTGAATCACAATAAGGACAACGTCTATATATTTTCTTTTCAAGATATTCATTTTCTTTACTAGCTTGATATGCTCCTTCTTTTTTACCAGAATTTATTGCATCAGCATATTCTAAATCCTTATCATCAATTTTACCATCTTTATTTATATCACCAACAAGCTGTAATTCTCTATCATGCTTAATCTTAGTTCTTATTGTAAATACTAAAATTAATACACCAATTCCACCTACAAATAAAAGACAGAATATAGCAACACCATTACTACTACTAAATGCAAAACTAGAAGGATTTGTTGGTCTTACATATAATGTATATTCTTCACCAACATTAATTGTATAATGACCATATGAATCAAAATCATCATCGCCAGTGCCATGATATTTTGTTCCATTATATTCATATTCAAAATCATATAGCTCATAAGATCCATTATCCCATGTTTTAGTAATGGTTGCGGTAGTTGATACTCTAAAAAATGCAAAGAATAAAAATAAACCAAATGCAAGTAAAGCAATCCCTATAGCAATTACTCCACCAAATTTCATTGGTCTATTTCCACTCATTCCATAATAGGCGCCATAATATCTTTTGCCATTTATATAATGCTTTCCATTAATTACTGAATGTGATGAATGATAGCTAGAGGAACTTGAGTGATGTGAGCTTGAGTGATGGCTTCCACCATGAAATCCACCGCTATGTCCTCCGCCACCACTATGTCCACCATGAAATCCACCCATAATAATACCCCCGAATAAAATCAAATTAATTTTATCATATTTTTAATATATTACAATTAGATACATATTTAAAAATATAAAAGACCCTGCCAAAATTGACAAGGTCATTCTATCCACATATTATTCCTAATTTTTAATATTTAACTAATTCACTATAAGTGATACATCCTTAACATACACATCTGTAAATAAATATTCAATTCGTTCATCATCCTGTTTAGTTTGATAATAAATACCTAACTTAAAATATACTCCATACATACTATCTTGATTATCTTTAAAACTAAGATCAACTTTATGAACACCATCTCTATAAATATCAATCTTTCTATCATTTAAAACTATTCTAATTGATATATCCTTCATGTTTTCAACAGTACCTAGTGATATTTTATTTGTGTCACCCAATTGTTCATAATGACCATCTACATAAGATCTATTATAGTACTTAATATATGCGATTAATTCTCCCATTACTACAGATATCATAATAAGAGGCTTATCAGGAACACGCTTATTATCCACATAATCATAGCCGCTGTACATTTCAAACTGACCAACAGTAAATTTAGCAATATCTAACTGGGTTGAATTAATCTTAAATGTATATTTAAATTCTGCAGAATTCCCACTATGATTTATATTACTTATTTCATCATTACCACTAAAATAATAAGTTGTACCAATACTATGGAGTTCACTTCTTACACTAGAGCCATTAGGGGATTTGCCTTTATCTTGAGCATTCAAAGAAAATTTTAAATAATCATTTTCTCTTGAAAAATATTTATTTGCAAAATCAGCAGATAAATCACTAAGAAGCATTCCACCTTCATCTGTTCCGCTTGGGTATTGTATATACCACTGATTAACATCAATAATATCACTACCAATAGGTGTAAATGTATTAGAATAATCTAATTTTGTTGTTGAAGAAACTGAACTTTCTACTTCTGTCGTTTCACTAGCTTGTGTTGTAGTTTTTGTTTCACTTACTGAGTTATTTATTTCGTTAGAATTATTATTACTGTTACATCCAACTAATGTAAGTATCCCCATACATAAAACTAAAGAAAATTTCCATATTCTTTTCATATGTTTTCTTCCTCCTTACAAAATAAAATACATATAATTTACTTTAAACAATTATTAAATTATTATCGACTATTGTATATAAGAATTATATCACAGTTTTGTAATTCTTTCAAAATACATTGAACAAATAAAACCTTGCCATAATTGACAAGGTTATTCTAATTTTTAGTTTTATATCATTTTCTTGCGAGTGATTGTATCACTTCACATTTATATGTCTAACGCCATAGCTCGATGTTTAGAGATGACAAAGAAAGCTCGCAAGTCTACTTGTCGTAATCTATAACACCAACTTGATAATCATCTTCATATATAATCTTACCAGGATTATCTGAATAAGCTATCTCATATGGAACATTATATTTATCTAATAAATCTAATAGTGGCTTAATATGCTCAAGCATTACACTTGAATTATCTGTTTTAAACCAAGTAGTCGCACCTAATGGATTATCATTATTATCCCCATAAAAAGGTGGCTCTGGT
>JAILIY010000022.1 GCA_024695025.1 Acholeplasmatales bacterium | reverse complement strand
TTGGTGGAGACACAGAATCTTTAGTCAACGCTGCTAAATATTTAGATAATTATAGCGACTGTGACATAATTGATATCAATATGGGATGCCCAGTAAATAAAGTTGCCAAAAAAAGTGGAGCTGGTGCGTCTTTACTTCAAGAACCAGATAAAGTATATGATATTGTTAAAAATGTCGTAAAAGCCGTAAAAAAGCCCGTTACAGTAAAGATTAGAATTGGTTGGGATATGGAACATATCAACTGTGTTGAAATTGCAAAATTAATTGAGAAGGCTGGGGCCTCTGCAATTACTGTCCATGGTAGAACTCGTAGTCAATTCTATTCTGGTAAGGCTGATTGGTCATATATTAAAAAAGTAGTTGAGGCTGTAAATATACCAGTTGTAGGTAATGGTGATATAGTTGATTATAAGACAGCAAAAGAAATGTTAGATTTTACAGGCTGTAAGGCAATTGCCATAGCGAGGGGCGCTTTGGGTAATCCTTTTGTCTTTAGAGAAATAAATGAATATTTAGAAAGTGGCGTAATCGTTGAAAAACCAGATAATAAAGAATTATTTGATACGATAATTAAACATTATAATTTATTGTTGAATCTAAAGGGATTAAAGCTTGCCTTACTTGAAATGAGAAGTCATGTTGCTTGGTATTTAAAGGGAAGACCTGGAAGTGCTAAGATAAAAGATATGTGTAATAAGATGACATCATTTGATGATGTAATCAAATTATTAAAAGAATATTTATGCATTAATGATTAAAATAGATGATAGTAAATATATGAATATATTTATTGTCATCTTTTATATTTTGTCTAATATCGGATTTTAAACTTGAAAAAAGAATCTATAAGTATATAATTATAGATGTTTAATTGGGAGGAAATGTTATGTTTGAACTTAAAGATGTTTGTAAGTATTATCATAATGATGGTGTTACAAACAGAGGTTTAAATAATGTTAATTTAAAACTTGAAAAGAATGAAATAGTAGTAATTACTGGTGAATCTGGTTCAGGTAAATCAACATTATTAAACATCATTACAAAACAAGATACCTTCGATGAAGGTGAAATATATTTTTATGGTAATGAAACATCATATTTTTCTATTGATGATATGGATAATTTTAGAAAGAATAAGATTGGTTTTATATTCCAAAATTATAATATTATTGATTCATATACAGTTTTAGAAAATGTAATGTTGCCACTTATTATTAATGACGTACCTTATAAAGAAGCTAAAAAAGAAGCTTTAGAAATAATTAAAAAGGTCGGACTTGAAAAGTGGAAAAAGAATAGAGGTTCTGGTCTATCTGGTGGTCAAAAACAACGTTGTGTCATCGCCCGTGCTTTAGCCTCACGCTGTGATGTGCTTGCCTGTGATGAACCAACTGGTAATTTAGACAGTCAAACAGGGGATGAAATTGTAAAATTAATTAAGGAAGTGGCAAAAGACAAACTTGTATTAATTGTTACACACAATTATGAACAATTTAAAGGTATTGCCACACGTAAGATAAAAGTTCATGATGGTGAAATAGTAGAAGATACATATATTAAAACACCAGAAGAGGACGAGAAAAAAGAATTAGAATTAGATTATGTGCCTGTAGGTGTGAAAACTGATTCTAAGATTGCTTTAAATAATTTAAAATCAACACCAAGAAAAACAATATTGATGTGTTTAATTACATTATTTACTGCCTTTTTTGCTTTTTTTATGTATCAGATGGCATTTGATGCTATGGAATCTACATATCATAGAAATCCATTTGTCAATCAATCATCTAATAAAGTGATTGCCTATAAAGAAGGAGACACATTAGATTATAATAATTTATCAAAATATAAATTTGAAACAAATTTATTTAATGAACAAGAAGAAGAACTAACAATTAAATCCAATACAGGAACAACTATTTATTTTTGGTTTAATTATCAACCATATTTACCAAAAAACTATAACGTAAAGGTTGGTAGTTTACCAAATAATTATAATGAAGTTCTATTCTTATATCCGTCTTCAGAAAATGATACAGACTTAGATGACGCAGCAAAAAAATTAATAGAAAACAACAACACTACATTAACTTGTGAATCTAATGTTACTTGGGAAAAAATAACTAGTTCTATAACAGGAAGTCCAACACTAAAATTGAGTGGTGTGGGTTATTCAAAGGATATTGATGAACCAGTATTAGTGCCATATACACCAAAAGAAGAAACAGCAGATTCATTAGCTGTTAAAGCATTTTTGAAATTTACGGATCTTGGAAAAACTAAAAATAAGATAATTATTGATTTTAGTACTACAACTAAAGTTTTATCAGCTGAAGCTAATCCATCTTATGCTAAAATTTTGGTTACTGGTTTTCAAGATAAATATGTTTTAAAAGATAATATTCCTGTTGAGATAAACGATGAATATTCTGATTCAGTTATCGTAATTGGTTCTGATTATAGAGATTATGAAAATGTCTATACTGCAAGTATTTATGGTAATAAATCTTCAATTAAAAAGACATTAAATAAATTAGATTATTCGTATATTGATGTCAAAACATATGATGAGGCTACATCACTTGAAAGATTCTTGCAAAATCTATATACATATATAGTTGTATTCTTAATGACATTCATTATTTTATTTATATATTTAATTGCCTCAATTATTTTATCTAAGGTATTCTCATCTAAGGCTGAGACATACGCAATATTTAGAACCTTAGGTATAACAAAAAGAGATATGAAAAAGATATTAAATGTAGAAGTTTTAGTTACGGTAATGTCTATGACTTTATTAAATTTAGTAATAGCCTTTATATTACATCTAATGCCAGATATCAATTCATTCTTTAGCGTATATTCAAAATTATCAATAAAGATTATTTTAATATATATATTGATTATGTTATTTATAGCTATACTCCTTTCTAAGAAATTTACTAAGAAGCTATTTAAAAATAGTGTTACTAAAACATTAAAGGAGGCTGAATAATATGATTAAGACTACAGATTTAAATAAGTATTACCTTAAGGGTAGACAAAATGAAATACATGTAATCAACGATTGTAATTTAGAACTTCCTGATACTGGTTTAGTTACTATATTAGGTGAATCTGGTTCTGGTAAGACTACACTTCTTAACGTAATTGGTGGTTTAGATAGAGCCAAAGGTCAAATCGATTATGATGGTAAAGTATTTAATGGCTATAAGATGAATGCCATCGATAAATACAGAAGAGAAAATTTTGGTTATATATTCCAAAATTATAATATCTTACCTGAATTAACAATTATTGAGAATTTAGCAACTGCCTTAGAAATAGTTGGTATTATTGATAAGGAAGAACAAGATAAAAGAATTAAAATTGCATTAAATGCCGTAGGCTTATATAAATTTAGAAAGAAGCCTGCAGGCAAATTATCTGGTGGCCAGATGCAAAGAGTTGCCATCGCGCGTGCTTTAGTTAAAAAATGTAAAATATTAATTGCCGATGAACCAACTGGTAACCTAGATAGCACTAATTCAATCGAGATAATGAATATCTTAAAGAAGATTAGTGAAACAACTTTAGTATTATTAGTAACTCATGATAAACAATTAGCTGAATTCTATTCAACTAAAATAATAGAATTAACTGATGGCAAAATAACAAACATCAGAGAAGCAAATAACAATATTTCATTACAAAATAAAGATGAAAATAAAATTTATTTAAAAGATTTAAATCAAGTTACATCAAATGATAATGGTATTAAGACAGTTGCCTTCTCAGAAGGAGAATTACCTAATATCAATATCACATTAGTTGAAAAGAATGGTACATTCTATATTAAATCTAATGTTAAAATCAAATCATTAGATGAATCAAATCTAATGTTAATTGATGATCATTATCATGAAACTACAGTAGAAGAATATAAAGATAAATTAGATTATGATACAGAATCATTTGATGATTCGCATAAATCTAAGAATTTCAAGAAAATATTTATAGTAATTAAAGACGGATTAAAGAATTTCTTTAAAGTTAGGAAAAGAACAAAAGCCTTTAGATTTATATTTATATTATTAGGCATAATTTTAGGTTATATGGCTGTTTTAGCAACTCAATATATTAAGCGTGACTATTCTAGTGTATTAGACGATAAAGCTGTTTATTCTTTAAGATATGATGTTGATAGAGTAGGTGGTCAAATTAGTAGTAAATTGGATGAGGCCTATAATAATGGAGTAGTCAAATCTATTGATAGAAATCCATATTATGATTTTAGGAACTTTAAGGATTCATATGAATTTATTTACTATAAAAATGTCTATGAAACAGTGTCTTATTCTGTATCTACATTCTGTATATCATATGATGTGGTTAAAGATAGTGGCCTAAAATCTGGTAGAGAGCCAAAAAATAGTGATGAAATAGTAATCGGTAAAAAATTAGCTAATAAATTAGTTAAGAAAATGAAATTTGATTCATATGAAGATATATTTGATTCAATTGATATGGATTTGGGTAAGATTGTAGGTGTATCAAATTCAAATACAAGTACTGTGTATTTATATGCTGATACTACATCAGAAGGTTTTGGTTGGTTTAGTGCTGATGCTTATCAAGAAAACACAAGGGGAATGGAATATTTCTTATATGATAGCAATTTAAATTATAAGACTATGTATGGTCGTACATTAAATAGTGATGATACAAAATCAGTTTATTTAGTTATATCAGACAATAATAATCATATGGTTACAATAGATGAATATTATTATAAAGAAACATTGACAGATGAAGAAGTAGATACAATGATAACTAATATGTTTGTTTGGAATTATTTTGATGTTCAGGATAGTATTCTTTATAAAGATTCAGAAACAAATGAATATATGTATAATACCGGCACTAATAAATATAAGGTTGTCGGTATAGGTAAGGTTGATGGTATAGATGGTAATTTCCCTTCAATTGTTACAAACGACATTAATTTTTTCTATGATAATGAGTTCCATTATGGTAGTAAAATAAATAAAGAATATTATGAGGTTTTACCATATTCTAAATATTCTAATAAATTTGAATTAGTAGATGGATCTTTACCTACTAATATTAATGAATGTATAGTCCCTGCATATTATGGAATAAAAGTAGGGGAACAATATAAATCTAGTAGTTCTAGTATTAATTATAATAAAACTTATACAGTATCAGGTGTATTCGTTCCTACATATAACTCAAATGTAGACAATACTTCATTATATAATGATTATAAAGTGTATGTAACTGACTTGGATTACAAATTTTTCCAAATCGAATATAATAACAATTATGGTGTATATTTAACTGTTACAGATATTGATGAACTAAAGACCATATTAGGTGACTTAGATTATGAATTATTTAATGTAAGACAATCTATGATTGATGACATTGAAAAAGATGCCAAGAGCGATAATTTTAAGACTTTAATCACTATTTTAGTATTGTTAGGTGTTGTTTTAATATATATTTATTTCACGATGAGAAGTAAATTAATTCACGATATTTATGAAATAGGTGTACTTAGAAATATAGGTGCTTCAACAAAGAGTATTTATTCTAAATATCTAATTGAAATTATTATAACAACATTATTTACCACAATGCTTGGATATTTAGGTTTCTTGATAGTATATAATTTTATCTATCATAAAGCTAAGATAATAGGTAGTTTATTTGGTTCATATTCTGTACTTGAAACTCCATATCCATATATTGGCATATTAATTATTTTCTTATTGAACATATTAGTTGGTTTGATACCAGTATTTATGTTACTAAGAAAGACACCAAAAGAAATATCAAGTAAATACGATATATAAAATTAAAGCTCAAGTTTAATAACTTGGGCTTTTATTTTTAAATATTATTTTAATCTACTTTTCTATTTAATAAATTTTTATTATAATAAAAATGTATTTAAAAAAATAGGAAGGCATATATAATGAAAAAGAAAACAATATTATTAGGATTAATTGCTTTAACATCGTTATGTGTTTTATCTTCATGTAACGGTAAAAAAGAAAAAGAAGAATCTTCTGAATCTAAGGTAGTATCATCTGAATCTGTGTCAGATACTCAATCAGAAAACACAACAAGTAGTAAAGAGGCAGAAAGTACAACAAGTAGTAAAGAGGCAGAAAGCACAACAAGTAGTAAAGAGACAGAAAGTACAGCAAGTAGTAAAGAGACAGAAAGCACAGCAAGTAGTTCTGAAACTTCATCATGTAATTTAGTTATTTATGATGGAAATATAGAATTATATAATGATTCTGTAGATGAAAACACTAATTTGTCAGATATAGAGCTTAAAAAAGATGGATTTATACTTAATGGAATCTATTCTGATTCAGCTTTGGACAACAAAATATCAGATGATTATAAAATAACTCAAGATGCAATATTGTATGCTAATTTCATTCAAGATTTAGAATATGTTATTAGTGAAGTAGAAGTTGATGGTACTAAACAATTACAATGCGCTGTAACAGGAATTGGTAATTATGATGGTAAGGATATAATAATTCCGTTAAAATATAATGATGTCCCAGTTACAAAGGTAGGAGAAAAAGCATTCCAATATAAAGATATAACAAGCGTAACAATAGGAGATAATGTTACTTTAATTGATAATGATGGTTTTAGTGATAGTAGTATTAATGAAATAAAATTTGGTAAAAATTTAGTAACATTGGGAAATGGTGCTCTAGCTAATTGTTATTATTTAAATGAAGTAATTTTGCCAGAGAGTTTAAATTATATTGGCGAATATGCATTTTATAGTTGTAATATGTTGACTAAATTAACTTTAAACAAAAACATTAAATCCATTGGTAGTAATGCTTTTTATTATTGTATTAAACTTATTGAAGTAACTAATTTAAGTGATATTTCAGTTTTGGTTGGTGGCGATGATGATTATTGTCTTGGAAAATATGTAAAAAATATAAGAACAAATCAAAATGATGATTCTATTATCACAGAAGTTGGTGATTATTCATATGCATATTTTAATAATAAATATCATTTATTATCATATAAAGGTAATGATTTAGATTTAGTATTGCCAAATAATGTCAATGGTTGTGATTATGATATATATAATAATGCATTCATGTACACAAATATAACAAGCGTTGTAATATCAGATTGTGTAGAAAATATAGGCGATTGTGCTTTTTATAAGTCAAATATTACTAGTGTCACTTTTGGTGAAAAAGTAACAAATATTGGTGAGTATGCTTTTTATAATTGTAAGGATTTGATTAGCATTGTTATACCAAAAAGTGTTGTAACTATAGGTACTGGTGCATTTTATAATTGTAATGATCTTATTGAAGTAACTAATTTAAGTCAAATAGATATTCAAGCAGGGGTAGATGATAGTTATTGTTTAGGTAACAATGCTAAAGTTGTAAGAACTAGTCTTGAAGAAGAATCAATAATATATAAATCAGGCGATTTTGCATTTTTTAAAATTGATAATATTTATTATTTATTTAAATATTTTGGCAATGATAAAAATGTGGTTTTGCCAGATAACATTAACAATGAATCTTATAATATAGATGATGGAGCCTTAGCGTATTTAAAAATAGAATCATTATATATTTCAAGTGGTGTTAATGAAATAGGAGAATCTGCTTTTGCATATTGTAATAATTTAATGCAAGTAACAGTAGGCGAAAATGTAACCAATATAAAAGATGATGCATTTACTGATGATTCGAGGTTGTTTTTAATCAATAATTTATCAAATCTTGAACTTACTATTGGTTCTACTGATTATGGTAATATAGCATATAATGCACAAGTTATATATAAAAATAAAACATCATCAAACTGTGAATTTTTTGATGAAGGAGATTATTCATGTATATCTATAGATGGTGCATATTACATATATAAATATAATGGAACAGAAAAAAATATCATATTGCCAGATAGTATTTCAGGTTCTAAATATGGTATAGCAAATTCTACTTTCAGTTATTCTAATATTGATAGTATTACTATTCCAGATAATGTTACGTCTATTGGCGCTTATGCCTTTTCTGATTGTAGTGTAAAAAATATTGTTTTAGGAAACGGAATTGATATAATCGCAAAAAATGCGTTTGGATATTGCACTAATCTTACATCAATTACTATACCTAATTCAGTTAAAACAATTAAATCTGACGCATTCACTCGTTGTGAAAATTTAATGCAAGTAACATTAGGTGAAAATGTAACAACTATTGAGAATTATGCATTTAATAATTGCGAAAGTATTAGAGAAATATATAATTTATCTAGCTTAAAAATAGATATAGGAAGTAAAGATAACGGTCAAATTGCATTAAATGCTGCTGTTATACATACTTCACTTGATGAAAAATCTTGTCTATTTGAATATAATGATTATTCTATTATAATAATAGATGATGTATATTACATTAACAAATATAATGGAACAGAAAATAATTTAGTATTACCTGATAATATTAATGGCAATGCTTATAATATTTATAATTACGCATTTAAAGATTCAAATATAGAAAGCATTATAATTCCTGATTGTGTAAAAATTATAGGAAAAGAAGCTTTTTTATCTTGTGGTAATCTAACAAGTGTATCTTTAGGTAATGGAATTGAAACAATATCAAATAATGCATTTTATTTTAGTAAGCTATCTGAAATTGTTTTCCCAAATAGTTTAAAAACAATTGGAGAAAACGCGTTTCTATGTTGTAATTTTACAAGTGTTACAATACCAAATA
Source organism: Acholeplasmatales bacterium (assembly GCA_024695025.1). Lineage (GTDB taxonomy): Bacteria > Bacillota_I > Bacilli_A > Acholeplasmatales > Anaeroplasmataceae > Anaeroplasma. The sequence continues at coordinate 4,004 of JAILIY010000022.1, read as the reverse complement.
GTGTTACAAGTATAGGTTATTACGCGTTTGGTGAGTGTAAATCTTTAGAGAGTTTTACTTTTGGCACAGGATTAGATGTTTTACCTAGTAGTATTTTAAAAGGTTGTTCAAAACTTGAAACTATTGTAATCCCTGATAATGTAACAACGATAAATGATTCTGCTTTTTATTGGTGTACCGGATTAAAAAATATTGTCCTAGGTAAAAATGTCATTTACATTGGGGAAAGTGCATTTAATGTTTGCGATTCTTTAGAAAAAGTATATTATAACGGAACAAAAGATACAAAGAGTTCAATAGAGATATGCATAAATAATGATAAATTAACATCTGCTAAATGGTATTATATAGAACCAGAATCTAATATAACTTCAGGTGATTATTTCAAATATGATGAAGATAACAACATCATTGAATTTGTTGCATTTAAATGTATATGTGTTTGTGGTGATACTGTATTAGAAGAAATTACATTAACATCACTTGATGATTTTGATGAATTTGATCATGAGATATCAGCATATGAATTTGAAGGCTTTTACAGTGACAAAGAATGTACATTAGATTATAATTTTGAAGATTTAAGTGCAGATACAGTTGTATATGCAAGCTACATAGTATACTAATGGTGATTTTGTGGCAAAAGCGAAGAAAAACACTAATTTAATTAAAATATCAATAGGTATTACATTTGTATCATTAATATACAAAATAGCCTTAGTTTATTTAGCATTTACTTTAATTTTATTAATTGCGACTATTCCAACACTGATTGTATTAATATGTAAGGTTTTATATTTAAAAAATGTAAATAGATCAAGATTAAAAAAACATAAAGCATATCTATTTATGTTTATATCAATATTGATATATTCATTAATATTTATTATGTTTGTTGTATTTAAAATAAATGGAATAGATATATCTAAAGATAATACATATACTGGTATAGTTGGTACTATATTTATATTAGTATTATTAATTATGTTAATTTTATCTATAGTGTCTTTAAAAGGTGCCCTTAAAAAGACTGATATAATGGTTATTGGTCTTAAGGAGATTGCATTAATTAGTGCTCTTTCAGATTCAGTAATCGTAGAAGAATATATATCAAGAATTATATTAGAATATAAAGAGATAGATATATTAGTTACAATCAATAATTATTACACTTTAGGTGTAGGTATCTTAATGTTACTAATAAGCTTTTTTATGTTAATAAGATTAAAAAAATATAAAGCATAAAAGGGATAGATTTTTCTATCCCTTTTTGTTATTAGTTTTAACAAATTCAATAAAATCAATTAAAGGTAGTGGACGTGAGAAGTAAAATCCTTGGATGTAGTCACATCCAAATTCTTCAAACATTTGAGCTTGTTCAATTGTTTCGACGCCCTCAACTACAGTTTTACGTTTTAATTCTGATATTAATTTAAATGTATTTTTTAAAACTATTTTCATTGAATCTTGATTTGCAGAATCAACAAGTGATTTATCAATCTTAACGATATTGATTGGATATCTAGCAAACCTTTCAATGTTAGAATAACCAGTACCGTAATCATCAAGTGAAAATTTAATGCCATATTGTTCCAAATCTTTAATATTTTTTTTAGATGTTTCATCATCTAAACTTTCATAACTTTCAGTTATTTCAAGATTTACATATTTAGGATCAACTTTATATTGTTCCATAAGTTCTATAATTCTTGGAGCTAAATTAGGGTTCATACAATCTACCATTGATAGATTTATTTCAATATAGCTTAAATCGAGCTCTTTAAAGCTTTCGCTTGCAATAAAGCTTAATACCTTCTCAATTACGATAAAATCGATTTTAGTGACTAAATCAGCCTTCTCAGCGTATGGTATGAATAAGCCTGGTGAAATAAAACCATATTTTTTACTTATTAGTCTGACTAACGCTTCTGCAGAATTATATGATTTGTTTTTCATATTTATTATCGGTTGATAATAAACTTCAAATTCATCTTCAGCTATAGCTGTATTAATTATTTCATCAATATTACTTAAAATGATGAAATCTTTATTTTCTTTAACATCTTTAATGAATGTTAATTTATCATTAAATACAATTTTAGAATAATAATTTGATATAAATGATAAGAATAAATCAAATGTATTAAAATCATTTGGTGTATTTATTATACAAATAGAAGGATTAGGTCTATATTCAGTATTTGATTTGTTGATTTGTGCTAAATCATTAATTAAAGACTGACTAATCCTTTTGGCCATGTCCTTATCTTTAAGGACCATTGCGTAAATACCATTATCTAAATAAAATGTTTTATAGTCTGAAATATCTTTATAATGCTTATCATATATAGATGACATTTCTTTTATATATAATCTTGCCTCTTCATAATCAAATAAAGTAAATATTTCATTAAAATTATTAATCTTAAGTAAAATCACATAATAATCTAAATTAAATTCATAGCTTCTTTTGATTTCGTCTAAGAAACTTTTTTTAGAATTTAATCCAGTTAATTTATCAATTATTATTTCTTGTCTTTCGTTTACGATTTGAATTAATAATAACGATAAGGTTACACCAAATAATTCAACTAAGAATTTACTTTTAAATGTTTGAATTATTACACAAATAGTTATTATAGGGAATATTGATAACAATGATATAACTTGAGTCTTGTTAAAGAATCTTCTAAATTTTATCATTAAAATTGAACCTATAATGATATAAATGAATACTAATAAATATAAAGAATATATTAACGTACCTCTATGATATACATTATCTTTAGTGTAATAGAAGATTGAATAATCGTGCTTAAGTGCAGGATTTATAAGTAATAATATTATTAACGCGACAAGTGGCAAGGCCAACAGCGTATAAAATTTATTTTTATTTTTTGGTGAATTGTCTAAATTAATTAAAGACATTATATATGATATATATAATAGTGGAATTATATTTACAAACAAGAAGTGAATAGCTGTGATAGCATATAATGATTTATAACCAAATTTATCTGGGTAACATGATAAGATATCAAATACCGAGGCGATAAAACATGATGTTATAACTACTATTAATAATCTACTAGATTTTCTAGTATACATTTTTCTATAAATACTAGAAAAAACAAGTAAGGCAAGTATAAATAGTGACGCGACATCTAAATATATGTATCTTACCATAATTTTCCCTCCTTTATTTTGATTTTTTTATAAAGTCGATAAATTCTTCTTTAGGAACTGGCTTTGAATAAATAAAGCCTTGAATGAAGTCACAATCGTATTCTAAGAATTCATTTAATGATTCATTAGTTTCAATTCCTTCAACGACTACCTTTCTACCTAAACTCTTGATCATATTAAGTGTATTAGATAGTACACTTTCCATACCTTCGTTTTTAGAATTATTAACTAGTGTCTTATCTAATTTAACAGTAGAAATAGGAATATTTGAAAATCTTTCAATATTAGAATAGCCTATACCGTAATCATCAAGTGAAAATTCTATTCCGATATCTTTAAATTTTTTAATTACTTCATATATTTGTTTATGATTTGTAATATCTTTACCTTCAGTAATTTCAAAATTTAAATAAGTTGGATTTATATTATATTGTTTAATTAAATTCGTCACATAATCATATAATTTTAAATCCATACATTCTGAAATACTTAAATTAATATTTATTTTATCTATACCTAATGATTTAAAAGTATCAGTTGAAATAAATTTAATTGTATCTTTTATTACAAATGAATCAATTTCAAATATCTTACCGCTCATTTCAGCATATTTAATGAAATGTTCTGGTCCTATATAACCATATTTATTACTTATTAATCTAACTAATGCCTCACAGGCAGTGAATGTTTTAGTTTTAGTGTTATATATTGGTTGATAATAAACATCAAATTCATTTTTTCTTATTGCTTCATCTAAAATAATATCGATATTATTTTGAATTATAAATTCTTTGTTATCTTTGTATTCACCATAATAG
>JAILIY010000177.1 GCA_024695025.1 Acholeplasmatales bacterium | reverse complement strand
CAATAGTAAATGACAATCTAATTCTATTAGTATATTTTTTAATTTCATTTAAATCATCAACTAAATTTAAGGCTTTACCATTGACTATATGATTTATACAATTTACATTATATAAATAGAATTCACCAATATCATCTTTTAGTTTATATACATTTTCTTTACATTTACCACATTCACCATATCTTTTTAAAGTACAATATTTCATAGTCATTAAATTTTGATGACCGTAAACGATTATTTCTAGTGGTGGAATTTCATTGAATTTTTTCTTATATGATACATATATTTCATCAATTAATTGTAAATCTGTTTCAACTGAAAGTGTAACAATATCTACACCACTTTCGATTAATCCTTTAATAGAATCACTATTTATCACATTAAAGCTATAGTCTGCGATAATTTTTTTATCTTTATATTTATGTATCGCACCATAATTACCAGCTAAAATATAATCTTCATCTATATTTTCATATTTAGCGTCAACATATGGAACATAATTATTGTAATATATAGTTTTAATACCTAATGATTTTAATAAATTATATTGTTCCAATGTAACACAAGATGCAGTTAATTCTAAATCATTATTATAATTAATAGAAGAAGTATTAAATGATTCTTCAAAATCATTTAATGTTCTTTTTTTCTGGAAATAATTATTAATATCATTGATTAATTTTCTTCTAGTATTATTTATTTCTGATACAGTTAAGAATAAATTGTCATCGAGATAACAATTTAAATCATTTAAATAATATGGTGTATCATTTAATTTAGATAATTGTTTATATAAAGTATTATAATCTATGCCAGCAGTTTTAGCCTTATCTAATTTCATATCACTACATGCTTCAAAATACATATCGTTAATAGTAGTAGATATCAATAATGATTCACCTAAACTTCCATATACATTTAATGATATAGGTAATTTATTTTTAATATCTATTGATAAATCAATAGTAGAATCTATCATTTTATATATCTTTGAATTATTATCGATATGTTCATATATTTTAATTAAACATTTACCTTTAGCTTGTTTAATTTCTTTTTTATTTAAATCAAATAATTTATCTACTGTAAAATAATATGGATTAGTATTAGTCTCTATTTTGATTCTATCCCCAACATTAAGTGGTCTTTCGATATCTATTAGGGTAAAATCTGGGCTAAATTTGGCAATTTTACCGATATAAGCACCTTCATTACTCTTTTTATTGATATCGACTATATTGGCCGTATTTTCGCCAAATAAGAAGCCTTTAGTGTATGCTCTATGAAATACTGTATCTAATTTATTTGATACATATTTATTATTATCTATTTTATTTTTAAATTCACTTGTCACTAATTTGACATAATCAGGAGATTTCATTCTTCCTTCAATTTTAAGTGAATCTACTTTAGCATCTAATAATTCTTTTAAATTATTATATGTATTTAAATCCTTCATTGATAACATGAAGCCTGAATCAATTAAATTATCATTTTTATATAATTTATATTCACGTCTACAGTTTTGGCTACAACGTCCCCTATTACCACTTCTTAGTGATAATAAAGAAGAAAATAGACATCCGCCACTATATGATACACATAAAGCACCATAGGCAAATACTTCAAGAGCCATTTTAGAATTGGCTTTTATTTTTTTAATTTCATCAATTGATACTTCACGGGCAATTACGGTACGTTCAACACCTAAGTCTTCAAAGAATTTTACATCTTCTAAATCTTTAACTCCAGCTTGAGTAGAGATATGACATTCCATAGGCTTTAGATATTTGTTTGTGTAATTGATTAATGCAAAGTCTGCAAGAATTAAACCATCAACACCTAATTCATATAGCTTTTTAACATAAGCTTTGGCATCATCTAGTTCATTTTCTTTAATTATTGTATTGACAGTCACATATACTTTCGCATTCTTGCTGTGAGCGAAAGTTAAGGCAGTTTTTAGTTCCTCTAATGTTAAGTTTTTTGCGTAAGCACGCGCCCCAAATTTATCTGTCGCTAAATAGATAGCATCGGCACCATTGTATAGTGCTTGATAGAAGCAATCTAAATTGCCAGCAGGAGAAAGTAATTCTGTTTTCATAATTAATCACCATAGTGATTATAACGCAAAAAATGATTTTATTAAAGCAAATAAAAAAGCTTTCAAGATAATTAATCCTGAAAGCTTAAAATATTTAAAATATTATTTAACTTCGTAAGTCCAATTATAAGTATCCTCTAGTTTGCCAGATTGAATACCTGTAATTTCATCATATAACATTTGAGAGATCTTGCCAATCTTACCATTGTTGATTTGATATTTTTTACCATTAACTTCAAGAAGACCAATTGGAGAAATAACAGCGGCAGTACCAGTACCCCAAGCTTCTTCTAAAGTACCATTTTCTACAGCGGCAGTTAATTCATCTAAAGTGATTCTCTTTTCTACTGCAGGAATGTTCTTTTCCTTTAAGATTTGTAAACAAGATTTTCTTGTGATACCAGGTAAAATAGAACCAACTAATGAAGGAGTTACAACTTCACCATTAATCTTAAACATAACGTTCATCGCACCAACTTCTTCAATATATTTTTTGTATACACAGTCTAACCATAATACTTGTGAATAGCCCTTAAGTTCAGCCTTCTTACCAGCACGAGTAGAAGCAGCGTAGTTACCACCACACTTAGTGTAACCTGTACCACCCTTACCTGCAACTCTTTCGTCTTCAGTTTCAATCATAATTGATACTGGGTTTAAGCCTTCTTTATAATAAGAACCAACTGGACATAAAATTACCATAAACATTGCATGGTGAACACCATGAACACCAAGTGTATGGTCATCACCAATCATAAATGGTCTTACATAAAGTGAAGTACCAGGTAATGTTGGAACCCATTCTCTATCAACATTTACTAATGCACTAACAGCTTGAACGAAATCATCTTCAGGAAGTTGAGGAAGACAAATTCTTTCAGCACTTGAATTTAATCTTTTTGCATTTTCATAAGGACGGAATAATTGAATCTTTCCTTCTTTAGTACGGTAAGCCTTCATACCTTCAAAAATTTCAGCACCGTAATGAAGTGCAGTAGAAGCAGGTGACATCTCTAGTGGTCCGTATGGAACAATTCTAGCATCATGCCATCCTTTTCCTTCATCATAATCCATAATGAACATATAGTCTGTAAAATATTTACCGAAGCCTAAATTATTCATATCTGGTTTTTCTTTTAGCTTGTCTCTTTTAACAAATTTTATATCTAACATTTTAAACATCTCCTCTAAAACGATATCAAATTTGTTAAAAGAGACAAGCTAAAAGAAAAACCAGATATGAATAATTTAGGCTTCGGTAAATATTTTACAGACTATATGTTCATTATGGATTATGATGAA
>JAILIY010000176.1 GCA_024695025.1 Acholeplasmatales bacterium | reverse complement strand
AATTGTAAAGTTTGCAGTTGCAGATGCTTTACTATAGGTTGCACTTTGTGCAACACTAACTTTAACTGTATAATTACCAGGTTTAGTAGGAACAGTTGTCGTATAACTTGAATCATTTTCACCTTTATATTCTATAGTTTGTTCGCCTGAACCTTCAGATGCTGTTACAATTGGTGTTGATGCAGTAGAACCATAAGTCCAGTCTGATATCGAAATCTCTAATTCAGGTTCAGCTTTTATATACAAATCTGATTCGTTATATAATTCAAGAACTGTAAATCCTCTTTCTACAAAGTAATCAACATTAAATGAATAATTATTATCATTATATTTCCAAAATGGACCAATACTTATATACCAATTTTTGCCAGCAAATATTTCAGAAAAAGTTTTTCCTGTTGAATGATTTAAATAATCATCGCTAGTTGTTGTTTCATCGCCACCTTGATATCCCATAGAATCAGTAGGAATAGTGACCGTAATTAAACCAGAATTTTGTGATGAATCTGACATAAAATAATAATCTACGTTATCTCTATTCATATTTGCTGAATTAACATATTTATGTGTTCCTTCATTGTATTCATAATTTATTTGATCTGAACTAAATAAGAATACTACCCAATTAATCATACTACAGCTTGCCCAAGTCATATCATTAATACCACTTGTTACATTAAATGTAACAACTAAATCACCAGAAGTATCAATTTTGGCACCACATGTTTCTTCATCATATGAATAATCAGCTGCGTGAGTCATATTTTCTTTTGACATAATTCCGAATATCATAAAGAATAAGCCAATAAAAACCGAAATATGACTAAAAAAAATGACTAACTTCTTTTTGCTACTCATAAAACTCACTCCCTTTTATTAATTTTTTTACCGTTTTTGTTAATTTCATTATAGCATATCATTTTATAAGTGACAACATAAAAAAAATATCCCAAAATCAAACTAGATATTACTAGCTAATTTTGGGATATATAATTATATTAATATAATTATCTTTTTTTCAATTCTTCCATTACTTCGTTCCATGAAACATCTTTTAATTTCATTTCAACTGTTAAATGGTAAACTAAATCTGCTATCTCACCAACAATTTCAGCTTTCTTGCCGTCTTTGAAAGCTATGATAGTTTCTGTTGATTCTTCTCCTACTTTCTTAAGGATTTTATTTTCACCCTTATCAATTAAATAATTTGTATAAGAACCTTCAACAGGATTTTTAATTCTATCAGCGATAGTGTTTTCTAAATTCATTAATTCATTATCACTAGATAAAGATTTAGATCTATTAGTGATAAATAAATTTTCCATTTCTAAATCTCTATAGAAGCATACTGCATTACCTGTATGACAAGAAATACCATTTACTTGTTCAACTTGGAATAATAATGCGTCTCCATCACAATCAATTGAAGCACCTTTTAAATATTGGAAATTACCTGATTCTTCGCCTTTAACCCATAATTTTTGTCTACTTCTAGAATAATATGTCATTTGACGAGTCTCTAAAGTCTTTTCTAATGCTTCTTTATTCATGTAAGCAACCATTCTTACCTTTTTAGCATGATAATCTTGTACAACACAAACAACTAAGCCTTTATCATCATATTTAACTTCTTTTAAAAATTCTTCTTTTGTCATAGTCTTACATCTACGCCTCTATTCTTTAAATATTCTTTTAAGTCCTTTATTTCAAGTTCTTTATAGTGAAATAGTGATGCGGCAAGGCCTGCATCTGCCAAGCCTTTAGTAAATGCATCATAAAAATCTTCCATAGAACCCGCTCCACCAGATGCAATTACAGGAATCTTTACAGCACTAGATACTAAATTAGTTAATTTAAGTTCATAGCCCTTTTTAACACCATCAGTATCCATTGATGTAAGTAAAATTTCACCAGCACCAAGAGATTCTACTTTTTTTGCCCACTCAACTGCATTAATTCCAGTAGGAATTCTTCCGCCGTGGATATATACTTCATAAAATGTACCATTCCATTTTGCATCTATTGCACAAACGATACATTGGTTACCATATTTTTTTGCACCTTCAGTAATTAGATTAGGATTTTTAACTGCAGCTGAGTTGATTGATACTTTATCAGCACCAGCCATTAAAATATTATGGATATCCTCTAAAGTATTAATACCTCCACCAACTGTTAAAGGTATAAATACTTTTTTAGCAGTATTTTTAACTACATCTAAGATTATTCCTCTTTTTTCATGTGATGCTGTTATATCTAAAAATACTATTTCATCAGCTCCACATTTAGAATACTGTTGTGCAATTTCAACAGGGTCACCTGCATCTTTTAAATCTATGAAATTAACACCTTTTACTACTCTACCTTCTTTTACATCAAGGCAAGGTATAATTCTTTTACATAACATAATATTAATCCTCGTATAATTTTATAGCTTCTTTAAGATCTATATCACCATTATATATAGATTTACCTAATATGATACCTTGGCAATTAATATTTTTTGCATCTTTAATATCATCTAAAGATTTAGCACCACCAGATGCCACAACCTCAAGTCCTGTTTCAACCATCAATTTAGTTGATTCTACATTGATGCCACCTAAAGTACCATCGCGTGCAATATCAGTAAATATGATTGTTTTAACACCAAGTGCTTTTAATTTTTTGGCAAAATCAACTGCGTCGATTTCTGATGTATTTAACCAACCGTGTGTTGCAACTTTCATATTTTTACAATCTATACCAATTACGATTTTTTCATTTCCAAATTTATCAATACATTCTTTAACGAAATCTAAATCTAAAGCTTTAGAACCAATAATAACTCTTTTTAAACCGATATTTAATAATTTTTCGATTTGAGATATTTCTCTTATACCTCCACCTAATTCACAATCAATATCGACATTTTTAATTATTTCTTCTACTGCTTTAAGATTTCTAAATTCACCATCTTTAGCACCATCTAAATCAACTAGATGTAAAAATTTAGCACCTAGTGATTTCCATCTTTTGGCACATTCAACTGGAGTACCATAATCAGTAACTTTATTATAATCACCTTTATATAATCTTACAGCCCTACCTAAATGTAGGTCTATTGCTGGATATAATCTCATAATTCACCAAAATTTTTTAATATTTTTAAACCTATATCTCCACTTTTTTCAGGGTGGAATTGTGTGGCATATAAATTGCCACGCTTAATAGCGGCAATAAATTCAACTCCTGCATAAGTTGTAGTTGCGATAACATCATCTTTGTTGCCTTTTGCGTAATATGAATGGACATAATATACATCTTTCATATTTACATCTTTAAGTAATTCATTATCTTTAATTACTTTAAGTTGGTTCCAACCCATATGTGGTATTTTATATTTTTTACCTTCAAATTCTTCTTCAAATTTAACAACTTCACCTTTAATTAGGCCAAGTCCATCATGAACACCATATTCATAATCTTTTTCAAATAACATTTGCATACCAACACAAATACCTAATATAGGGACATTCTTTTTAATTAATTCATCCACTGTCTTATCAAAGCCATATTGTCTAAATGTATTTATAGCATCACTAAAGGCACCAACACCAGGAAGTATCACCTTGTCTGCCTTTAAAATTGTATCTTTATCTGATGTAATTACATTTTCAAAGCCTAAATAATCAAGTGCGTTTTTTACAGAACCTAAATTACCGATTCCATAATCCATAATTGCTATCATTAAATCACACCCTTAGTTGATAAACTTCCTTTAATTTTAGGATTAATTGAAAGTGCCTCACGTAAGCATCTAGCAAGTGATTTAAACATTGCCTCAATTATGTGATGAGCATTTTCTCCTCTTAAAACCATAAAATGTAAATTGATTTTAGCATTTTGAGCAAATGATCTAAAAAATTCATCTGTTGTATCAGTTTCAAAATCGCCACATTTATCTACATTGAAGTGACAATCACTTTCATAATAATCTCTTCCTGATAAATCAATTGCACAAAGTACTAATGCCTCATCCATAGGCATTACAAATGATGCATATCTATTGATACCATCTTTTGATATTAATGCTTTATTAAAGGCATCACCTAATGCGATACCACAATCTTCTACTGTGTGGTGTGTATCGACATTTAAATCACCTTTACAACTTAAAGTAATGTCCATACCTGAATGTTTAGCTAAAGCTTCAAGCATATGCTCAAAAAAGCCTATTCCTGTAGATAAGTTAGCTTTACCTTCACCATCTAAATTTAATTCAACTTTAATATCAGTTTCTTTAGTTTTTCTTAAAACTTCAGATTTTCGCATTTTTAAGTACCTCCAGTAATTTATCATTTTCTTCTTTAGAACCTACTGTGATTCTAAAATTATTACCTTTAAAATGTCTTATATAAATCTTATTTGAAACCAAAATATCATTATATTTTTCATCCATTAAAATATATAAGAAATTTGACTCGCTATCATAAACATCAAAACCTAATTCTTTTAATTCTTTATAAAGTCTTTTTCTTTCTTCTTTAATTAAATTAATTTGATTTTTGTATAAATCAAAATTATTAATCGCGATAGTCGCCATAATTTGAGATAATGTCGTAACACTATATGGAGCTTTAACGGCATTTAGCATATCGATATTATTCTTTTTACTAATTGCATATCCTACTCTTATTGAAGGTAAAGATAATGCTTTAGAAAATGTTTTAAATGATATTACATTATCATAATCTAGTGCGATAGTTGCGTAATCTTCTTTGGCAAAATCAATATATGCTAAATCTAAACAGATTAAAGCATCTGTAGATT
>JAILIY010000175.1 GCA_024695025.1 Acholeplasmatales bacterium | reverse complement strand
AGAAAAAAATGATTATATTAGAATAAACAAAATAAAAAAATATTTATTTTCTAGAGGATATACATCAGAAGATGTATCTAATTTAGATATTAAATAATCATTTATAATTTAATATAAATATTAAAAACACACTCTTTCCTTGTTTTAATTGGATATTTACTATATAATAAAAGTAGTGAATTTTCGATAAATTGAACTAGAATAAGAGGTGTTTTTTTATGATTAGAGATAGTATCGATAGTAATTTTTTATATTTATTTGATAACGGTGATAACAATCAAGCTTATAAAGTTTTTGGTTCTCATTTAGTTAAAGATAAAAAAGGTAAAAATATTTCATGTGAATTCTGTCTTTATGCCCCTAACGCAGTAAGCGTTGAATTAATAGGTGAATGGAATTATTTTACTGAAGGTGAAATAAAATTAGAAAAAATTGATAACAAAGGCATTTGGTATATTAATTTAGCTGGTGATTATGAAAACAAAAGATATAAATATGTCCTTTTGACTCATTATGGTCAAAAACTATATAAGTGTGACCCATACGCATATCACAGCGCCTTAAGACCACTTCAAGATTCAGTAGTTTATGATATCGATAAGCATAAATGGACTGATGATGTCTGGATGTATACACATCCAAAGACATACGATAAGCCTATGTGTATTTATGAGATGCATCTTGGAAGCTGGAAGCGTACTGGACCTGGGGAAAATGATTTTTACAATTATAAAGAAATAGCTAAGATGTTAGTAGAATATTTAGCTGATTTTGGTTATACACACGTAGAAGTAATGCCAGTATATGAACATCCTCTTGATGCCTCATGGGGATATCAGGTAATATCATATTACGCAATTACACCAAGATATGGTACACCTGATGATTTTATGGAATTTGTAAATATATTACATAACGCAGGCTATGGCGTAATATTAGACTGGGTACCTGGTCATATCTGTAAAGATGCCCAAGGTTTATATATGTTTGATGGCACACCTTTATATGATTATGAGCGTGAAGAAGATAGAGAAAACAAAGAATGGGGTACAGCTAATTTAGATTTAGGTAAAGGTACAACAAGATCATTTTTAATTTCTAATGCTTTATATTATATGAATTATTATCATATAGATGGCTTTAGAGTAGACGCAGTAAGTAATTTAATTTATTATTTAGGAAATGAAAATAGAGGAGTCAACAATGGCGCAACTGAATTCATTAAAAGGTTATCATACAATATCTTCAATAAAGATGATAGAGTACTTTTAATAGCTGAAGATTCAAGTTCATATCCAAATGTAACTAAATCTACAGAGATGGGTTTAGGCTTCAATTACAAATGGGATATGGGTTGGATGAACGACACACTAAAATATTTTAAAAAAGATCCAATCTATAGAAAATATCATCATAATCAATTGACATTTTCTATGATGTATTTTTATAATGAACAATTCTTATTGCCGCTTTCTCATGACGAAGTAGTACATATGAAAGGCTCACTTTTAAATAAAATGCCAGGTGATCAGTGGCAACAATTTGCCAATTATAGATTATTAATTGGCTATATGATGACTCACCCTGGTAAAAAATTATTATTTATGGGCGATGAGCTTGCAACATATGATGAATGGCATTTTGAGCGTGATATCGCTTGGGATATTTTAGATTATCCAATGCATGATGCTGCCCAAAGATTTGTCAAAGAATTGACTAAATTATACAAAAATGAGCGTTCACTTTGGGAACTTGATTATAGTTATAATGGCTTTAAATTTATTGAGGCAAACAACAGTGATCAATCTATATTTGTTTATGCAAGATTTTCATCACTTTCACATGACCATTTAATAATTGTTATGAACGCGACTCCTAATACATATGACAATTATAGAATTGGTTGTATAGAAGATGAAGATTATGAATATGTTGAAATAATGAATAGCGATAAAGATATTTATAATGGCTCTAATAGAATTAATCCAAATCCTATTAAAGTTACAGATAGAGAATTCCAAAATGAAAAACATTCTATCTGTATAACTGTAGCGCCACTTGCGATACAAATCTTTAAACCAGTTAAAATTGTAAAAGATTAAAACGCTTTATCTATTTTAATTGTGCTTTTTATTATAAATAATAAAAAAATATGTTAGAATAAATTATAATGTAAATTATAATATTACCATTTGGAGGGATTAATAAATGAATTATAAGGGTTTTAAAGATGTTGAAACATTCAAAAAGGAATTTATTTCAAACGTTGAGAATAAATACGCAGTTGATTTTTCTGAATCAACACCTTATCAACAATATGTAGTTTTAGCAGAAATGTTAAGATATTATGTTGCTAAAGATTGGCGTGATACATATCAAATTCAAAAGAATAATAAAGCTAAGAAAGTTTATTATTTTTCAATGGAATTTTTAATGGGAAGAATGATCACAAACAACTTAATGAATGCTGGTGTTTTCCCTGTTGTAAAAAAAGCATTTGATGAATTAGGCTTAGACTTAAATGAAGTAGAACATATGGAAGCAGATGCTGGTTTAGGTAATGGTGGCTTGGGTAGACTTGCCGCATGTTTTATGGACTCTGTTGCCTCACTTGGTCTTCCTGTTAACGGTAACTGTATCCGTTATAGATATGGTTTTTTTGAACAAGGTATCAAAAATGGTTATCAAGTAGAATATCCTGATAGCTGGTTAAAGGATAGAAATGTTTGGGAAATTAGAAAGCCTGATGAAGCTATTGAAATTCCATTCTTTGGATATATCGACATTCAAATTTTTAATGGTAAGATTCGTGTTAAGCATAGAAATGCTCAATACGTTAAGGCTGTACCATACGATATGCCAATTATCGGTGATGGTAATCACATCGTTAATAATTTAAGATTATGGAATGCAGAAGCATCTGATAGATATCAAGCTGATGATATTTTTGAATATAATAGACAAGTTAGAGAAATCTCATCTATGTTATATCCAAATGACAATACTTATGAAGGTAAATTATTAAGATTAAAACAACAATATTTCTTCGTAAGTGCCGGTGTTAATTCAATTATTAAACATCAAAAGAGTATTCATGGTTCTTTAAAAGATTTAGATAAGCATGTAGTATTCCATATCAATGATACTCACCCATCATTAATCGTTGCCGAATTAATGAGAATACTTGTTGATATCGAAGGCTTTGAATGGGAAGATGCATGGAATATCACTAAGAACTGTTGTGCATACACTAACCATACAATTTTATCTGAAGCACTTGAAAAGTGGCCTATAGATTTATTTAAATCATTACTTCCAAGAATCTATACAATCATTGAAGAAATTAACAGAAGATTAGTTGGTGAAATTGAAGCTAAATATGGCTTTAACGCACCTCAAATTTATCAAATGGCTATTTTAAAAGATGGTCAAGTACATATGGCTAATTTAGCAATCCATGGTTCATTTAGTGTAAATGGTGTTGCCGCATTACATACTGACATTTTAAAGAATATTGAAATGAAAGTATTTAATGAATATTATCCTGGTAAATTTAACAATAAGACTAATGGTATAACTCATAGAAGATGGTTATTACATTCAAATCCAGAATTAGTTGAAATTCTAAACGAAAAATGTAAAGGCTGGGTAAAAGACCCTGAAAAGTGTTTCCCTGAGCTTTTAAAATTCGCTGATGATCCAAAAGTTCAACAAGCTTATATGGAAATGAAGCGTGCAAGAAAACAAGAACTTGCCAATAGAATATATAAAACTCAAGGTATCTCTCTTGATACAAATTCTATTTTTGATGTTCAAGTTAAGCGTCTACATGAATACAAGCGTCAATTAATGAACGCACTACATATCATGTATATCTATAATAGACTTAAAAATGATCCTGAATTTAAGGCAAATTATTATCCACATACATTTATTTTTGGTGCTAAGAGTGCTCCATCTTATGATTTTGCAAAGAAGGTTATTAAGTTAATTAACACAATTAGTGAAAAAGTAAATAATGATATTGAAACTAATTCATTATTAAAGGTAGTATTTGTTGTAAATTACAATGTAACATATGCTGAAATCATCGTACCAGCAGCAAACGTATCAGAACAAATTTCAACTGCATCTAAAGAAGCATCTGGTACATCTAATATGAAATTTATGATGAACGGTGCTGTAACTATCGGTACACTTGATGGTGCCAACGTTGAAATTAAAGATTTTGTTGGCGATGATAATATTGTAATTTTTGGTATGGATTCAAAAGAAGTTACTGAACTTTACGCTAAGGGTGGATATAACCCAAGATATTATTATGATACTGATGAAAGAATTCATACAGTTATCGACCAATTAACTAATGGATTCTTTGAAAATGTTGATAGAAATGAATTTAGTGTAATTAGAGATAATCTACTTAATAGTGACCACTATTTTGTACTAAAGGATTTTGCATCATATGTTGAGGCACAAGAAAAGATTAATACATTATATAAAGATCAAAAGAAGTGGAACCATATGGCTATAGTTAATACAGCTAAGAGTGGCTTTTTTACAACAGACAGAACAATGCGCCAATACAATGATGAAATTTGGCACACAAAACCAATCGAAAATAAGTAATAAAAGGAAAAAAGGGGGATTTAATCCCCCTTTGTTTGAGGTATTATATGCTTGAATTTAAAAATAAAGATAATGTTTCAAATAATATAACTAAATATACTAAAATTACAAAAATATTATCTACAGTTAGACTTATATTAGTTTTGTTTTTAATAATAACTGTAATTGCTTATTTTTCTGATTCTGATAATTATTTATATTTAGTTTTAGTCTTTATATCTATGGCTTCAGTTGTAATATTTTTACCATTTTCTAATAAATATTAT
>JAILIY010000035.1 GCA_024695025.1 Acholeplasmatales bacterium | reverse complement strand
CATCTTTTTCTTCTAATATAATCCATTCAATTAGGAATCGTATAATGTATGTCAAAAATGAGGATGCTAGTATACTTTATTATAGAAAGCCCAAACATAAGAAAAAGGTGTGCTGATTTTTATCAACACACCGATTTTTTTTAAAGCTTACACATCGATTCTTTTAAAGTTTGATGTGAACTACACATCTATTTTTTAAAGAACCTAAATTATTTATTCAAATGTTCAGACGCTCTTTTTTTGAATTCAACATGTGGGTCTTCTTCAATTAATATAACATAAAATACTTTTCCATAATATTTAGAATCCACAAGTCTACCATTGTCGATTACATGTTTTATTTTTCCCGTTTTTGTAATAATTCTATAATCGACAAAATCATTATCTAAGCCATCACTGTTTTCATTTATTTGTTTCCAAATAGATGCCTCTACATTATCTAAATCCTCAGGATGTAACATTCCCATAAATGAACCCTTAACATATCTTAAGAAATCATCTGTGTCATCACATTCAAACATCTTAACTAATTCATCATTTACATATAATATCTTTTCTTCGCCAAGCGCCTCATAAATTAACATGGCAGCAGGCATATTACCGGCAATATCCTTAAGACCGAAGCCTAATTGACTTCTTCTTGCCATATTCATTTCAGGACGATATTGGTTGGCTGATGCCCCTTGCGTTGTCTTAGAATAATATAATGCGGCATCGGCAGATGTATATAATTTAACCTTGTTGCTGGCCTGTGTTGGATATTCAGCATAGCCCATAGATGCATCATATACTATTTCTTTACCGTCAACTACTAATTTTTTCTCTAAATATGTAAATTTATCGATAAGTGGTAGGGCTTGTTTTATTGTAGTATTAGTCAATAATACTTGGAATTCATCTCCACCACTTCTACCTACTATAGCGGTTGGTCCAAAGAATGATTCAACTAATTTAGCAAAATGCTTCAATGTTTCATCACCTACATAATGTCCATTTAAGTCATTGATGAATTTAAAATCATCAATATCCATTATGATATAAACTGCAGGTGTGTTCTTGTGATTTTCAAAATAATCATCGCTACAATTACTAAAACCTTTTCTATTAAATACATTAGTTAAAGCATCATATTCACTTTGATATTTTAGTTTTTCAAACATTAAATTTCCAATAATTTTTGTTGAGAAGTGTGAAGCAATATTCTTTAATAATCCTTTATATAAAATTCCATTATCATGTTTACAATTCAACAAACCTATATGACCTATAGTATCGTTTTTATTGTCAAGTATTGGCACTATATATAAATTATTAATAATTATCTTAGATGTACCGCGGAATAAGTTTTTACCTTCTTCAAATGTAACATCAATAATTCCGTCACTATCTTTTTCTTTATTTAATGATTTAATTAAGCTTATGTATTCATTCTTTATTAAATCGACACTATCATTATTACTTTTAGTACCTAATATAATATCTTTTCCATCAATCTTATCAAACAATAAGAAAGCATAATCTGCATTAAATACTCTTTTTATTTCCAAAACAGCTCTACTAAATGCTTGTTTATTATCTTTTTCAACATTTAATATATTTGTTATTTTAATCATAGCCTCATCAGAGAAGTTCTTTGATAATAATTGTTTTGTATTATCATCATCTTTATCGACACTCATAAATACGAAGTTACAACAAAGAGGTTCTTCTGTTGGCGCTACAACAAATGATAACCACTGTCTTGTCTCAGGTGAATAAATACTGTCTCTTACTGTTTTGCCTAATACAGCTGCCTCATAACAATATGGGAACCACTTTTCATTAGCATTTGGAGTTACATCTAAAAATCTTCTATCAACAATATCTGATAAACTCTTATTAATTGAGTCACAATATACTTCATTTGCGTAAACATATTTTGTATCAATAACTTTAGTATTATCGTCATTTGTAATTACTTTAAATACCGCAAATGGTACAGAAAATACATGTTCATATTTTTTAGATAATCTATTATTTTTTAATGTGGCAATCTCTTGAACAATCATAAGGGCATAACCCTTAGATACTTCATTTTTACCTATACATTTAATATACGTATTAGTAGATATACCATCATTCAATTCATATCTTAAATTTTCCCATTCCTTTGATTGGATGGCACGCATTACTGTATTGTTAAATAATCTATATAAATCTGGACTATATCCAAAACTTAATTTGTTATCCTTATGATCTTTAAAACAATTATACTTTCTTAAGAAATTACGATATGTTTTAGTACCTCTAAGATAATAATAATTACCATCTTTATATTCTACTATGCCGACATTGTTTCCTATTTCATGAACTAAATATGAATCCATATCAGAATTAGAACTTAAATTATATAAGGATTTCATCGCGATATTTTCGTAGTAAGATCCTTCACCAGGTAATTCTTGATCCATTATGTTATCATCTGTAATATTTAAATTTAGTGGTAATGGTACTCCATAATAAAATCCTTGAAGTTTGTCACAGCCTGTCTTAACCAAAAAATCAGCTTCATCTTGAGTTTCAACACCTTCACATAAAAAATCAATTCCTAATTCTTCAGCCATGTGAATTAGATTTCTTATTGTTATACCAACTTTAGGATTTTCTTTTAATCTTCTAATAAAATTCATATCTAATTTTATTAAATCAAATTCATAATCACTTAATGCATTAAGTGAAGAATATCCAGAACCAAAATCATCCATCCAAACCTTTATTCCTTTTTGATGGAATCTTGAAATTTGTTCTTTTAATAATTCTGGATTACTACCAACTACTGATTCAGTTATTTCAACAGTAATCAAATTTGTTGAATATCCACTTGCCTCTATTCTTCTTGATATTTCACTTGCCATATCGACAGATTCAAAATCATATCTAGATAAATTTATTGATATAGGAATTAAAGGTAAACCTTGTTTTTCTCTTCTTTTGAAATCTAACAATATAGAATCTAGCATATATAAATCAAGTTTATATAATAATTTAGCATTTTCTAAAATTGGAATAAATTCAATAGGTCTTAAAATACCCTTTATTGGATCAATCCAACGAGCTAAGGCTTCACAATCAGATACCTTACCAGTTATACCTCTAATAATTGGTTGGTAATAAACTTGAATCCATTTCTTATCTATAGCATTTTCTAAATTGTTGATGACATAAGCTTCATTTTCCAAATTTTTAAGCATGTCATCATCAAAGAATACATAAACTGATTCTAAAGCATTCTTTGGACTATCACAAGCAATCTTAGCCCTATCACATGAAGTAGTCGCATCTATCTTTTTACCACTTCTATTGACATAAATACCACATCTTGTCGAAATAGTCTTACCGCCGTTAATAGATTTTAAAGTCTCAAATATTTTAAATATTCTCTTTTCAATTTCATCTTCATCAGCAAAAGCGTAAAAGTGGTCAGCAGAGAAATGGGAACAATTATAATCACCAAATTCAGCTCTTAAGACATTACCAAATTTTTCAATTAAATGATTTCCTTCTTCAAAGCCATATTTTGAATTGAAGCCTCTCATATTAATAAAATCAAAGGCGATAAATACTGGATTTTTACCTTCATCTATCATTGAATCTGAATAATATTTACCTACTTCATAAAAATATGACATACTCAAAAGGCCAGTCTTTTCATCTCTTGTCTTGGCAAATGATACATATTCTTTATTGATATTAACTATTATATTTTCAAAATTAGTTAATGCTATTTTTTCTTCTTTTAATTTTTTTATTTCATCTTTGTCATAATAATAAAATATTAGTAATAATCTTGAACCATCAGTAGTGTATAAATGGAAGCCTCTTGAATACATATCTATATATTCACCATCTAATGTTTTTTTGAATTGGAATTCATGAATATATATACCACCAGTTATTTTAAAATGGTGGAATGCTTCACCGCCACCCTTTTTTTCAGAAGGCTTATAATATTTATATCTATCATTATTTAAAAAATGAATAGTATCCTCATGAGACAAATTAAAAATATCACAAAATCCTTGTGAGGCAATTATGGCAACTATCTTACCTGAATCATATCTATATATACAAAAAGGTATAGTAGATTTTTCAAGTAATATTTTATCTTTAACTTTTATTTCTTCAATCATAACATCACTCTCGTTTCAATTTTGTAATAAATCGATAATATATTACCTATATTATATCACTTTTATCCGCGTTTTTATACTTTTTTCTCGTTTTAGTACATTTTTTTATACAAAATTAAAAGAGTCGGAAAAATTTCCAACTCTTTTTTATTACTTTTGATAGACTCTATAATCAAATCCTGTCTGTAAAGAACCATCTGTATATTCAAATGAGAATATTTTTATGGTTGTTCCATCATCATAAATATATGTGTGTGTTTTTAATAAATCAGCACGCTTATATTCACCATCATAATCATCAAGATTAACAAAATCATTTTCTAAAGCATTAGCTTTAACATTATCTAAATACTTAGTCACTTCTTCTGCTGTATTAAAAACATATTGTAACGAATAAGCAAGTGTATCATCATAATTAAATTTCACATGAAGATAATTATACATATCTCTACAATTAACTAAATTGTCAACTGAAGCAGATAAAAAGCCATTTTCTAAAAGTTTATCATAAGCAGTTTGATTATTAATATATTTTTCAGACTTAAAAAGCATTAATAGGCTATCTCCTTGGATTGCATATCTAACTGATTTTTTAATATTGGCATCCATATATTCATAATATACTTCAGATTCTTGTTCAGCCTTTTTATAATTGTTTTCAAGTAAAGTATTAATATAATTATCCATATAGGTATTAACTTTATCTATATCGTTAAATTTTATTTGAACATTTAAACATAAATCGTAATCAAAGAAATACAAAAAATCTTCCGCTCTTTGATATTTTTCATCAGTTGCATAAACTTCAGTAAAGTTATCTGTTTTATTTAATTTAATAAAGCCAACTGAATTTATAGCATTATTGATATCATCTAAATTATCATATTGTTCTGCATCATAGTATTTAGATGCAAAAATACTTACGCCATAAGTTTCATCATATTCTACTAATAGTTCTGCATAACATTTATAATTTTCTCTTAAAACTTTTCTATATTTAGTTAAATAAGTACCACCACTTAGCTCATCTTGAATTTCTTCAAATCCTAATGTCTTAAGTTTATTAATATATTCTGTTTTGTCTTCTTCTTTAGCATGACTATCTCTCATTACAACCTCATTAGTTGATGCATAGCTTGAATCATTAATAGTCATCGCGTAGCTTGTATAATCGGGGAAAGGAACTGCAGTTATACCATAGCCTGGCAAGAATACTGAATCTAAAATAAATTCATAAACATCACTATATTCTGTCATAGCAACCGGATATAATCTATTCTCATCTTCCATCCAAGCCTTCGCTTTAGGATCCCCCTTTGGATTTCCAAAACTTATAGTAAATTCTATATCATCAAGTTTTGGATAACCATCATTATATTTAATTGTGACAGTAACATTATTTGCCGTAATATCAGAAGCTTTTAATACTATATGATCTATTCTACTTAAAAACATATCACCAATATTTGCAAGTGATCTACATGTTTCTATTACAGTTTCATCTTTACTCATAAACTCAAGAGGATCATCTACATTGTTATAAAATAAATTCCAAATGTTTCCCTCACATACATCATAAGTTGTCCAATAATTTGGTAATGAAGTATAAACATAATCTATTGATTTATTACTACCAATAAATTCAAGTTCTTTAATACTTTCACCTTCAAATGTTGCCTTAAATGTTTCATCAACCATTTTGCCTATAGAGTTTTCTTTTTTAATAGTCATATAAGAATAATCTAGTTTACCTTCAAGTGTATAATTATATGATACTAAATTATTTGAACTAATATTTATAGTTCTATAATTTGGTGTATCAATCACATATTTAAATTCATCAAGATTTCCGATAAAATTATTCATTACAACTTCAGATGAAATAGCAATAGATGATGATTCTTCTGATACTGAGGAAACTATTTCACTTGTTTGACTTTGACCATCACTTGAGGAATATACTTCCTCACTTGATGATTCCTTTTTATTGTTATTATCACCACCACATGATAGTAACATAAATGCACTACTATATAATAAAGAAGAAATAATTATATTTTTTAATTTCATATCTATCTACTCCTTTTTTATAAACATAAACCATATAATATAATTATATAACAAATTACCCTATATTTCCTGTCTTTTACAAATAAAAACGTATTACAATTAAGTAATACGTCAATTTTTTTATTATATTTTATAAAATTCTTTAATCTTTTTTAGCATATCTTGAGCAGTTTTTCTTCCTATTTGATATACTTCTTCTAACTTATTAGGGTCTTTTTCACTCTTTCCGATATCTAAAGGCTTTGGTGGTCTTATAACTAAGACTGTCCCTTCTTTTTCCATCTTTTCTATTTCTTCCATTTGATTATTATATATTAAATATCTTTCTTTCATTACTTTAGAGATATTTTTATATTTACATAACAATCTAATAAGTGGAGCTGTACTTTTCTTTTTTCTATAACCTTCTGGTTGAGTTAGGATAATAACATTTTTATCATACCCTAAATCCATCATATGCTTATATGGCACAGGACAGGCAACACCACCATCTAATAGTAGATGGTCATCTACTTTTACAGCTTTAGATACAATTGGCATTGAAGCAGATGCCCTCATCCACATAATGTCATTTGAATCGCCTTCCATACAATTGTGAAATACAATATTCCCTGTATTTACATCAGTTGCCCCAACATAAAATTCCATTGGATTATTTTTATATGTTTCTATATCAAATATATCTAATTTATTTGGTATTTCATTATAACAAAAATCAGCATTGTATAAATCTCCAGTTTTAAATAAAGATTTCATA